>NZ_JBMKHT010000009.1:0-121964 GCF_049238165.1 Enterobacter cloacae complex sp. IR5422
CCCTCTTTCAGGGCCGTAATGACATCGCCCTGTGGCTCCAGCACCTGCCCGGGCGTGAGGTGGGCAGCATTGCTGAACAGGTGGATGCGGGCTGATTTGTTCAGTTCCCGCTCGTGGTAGATGCGGGCATAAAAGGCGCCGGATTCGGTTTCCGGCTCCGGGCTGGTGTCGTCACCTGCGTCACGGTAAGGCGCTGCGTAGCGGTAATGCTCCCCGGTGGTGACCGCATCGTTACGCACGCTGACCGTCGCATCCATCGGCGTGGAGGCAGTCCGGTAGTTGTAATCCCGCGTGGCGACGGTGCCGGTGGCAACCCTGTGCCAGGTCCGCACATCCCAGACCGATTCTGCCGCGCCGTCAAACAGGCCCGATGGCTCGCTGTAAGGCAGGCGCACGTCAAACCGGTAGTTAAGCTGGCTGTCGGCAAATATGTACGTATCCAGACCACGCACGTCGTCCATCTCCGTGCGCCAGTAAATGCCCACCTCGGACAGAATGCGCTGGATAAACTGTAAATCCGTCTCCCGCCACTGGGTGATAATTTCACGCGGCGGGTAGGTGCGCTCCAGCCTGAATTCAAAATCAGGTCCCTCCAGCCCGTGTCTGCGCAGCACCTGCTCAACCACCTCAGGAACGGACTGGTTCTGATATACCGCGCACTGCCGGGTGTATCCCAGCAGCGCCAGGCGCGAACTGAGCGTAAGACGGTAGTGAGACTGGTCCCTGGATGTGGACAGCCATTCCAGGCGGGTCACCCTGCCGTGGACATTTTTGCCGCTTCGCATCCGGAAGGTGGCATATTTCATCAGCACCTGTTCCGGGGGGATGTTCGCCTGCGGCGTGGTGAACTCAATGTCCCATCTGAACGGCTCACTCAGGGGTTCCCTGCCGCGAAAGCGCAAAACATCCGGCTTTACTGGACTGTCATTAATATCCAGAAAATAACGGGTCTGTCCGTCGAAAAGCGCCAGCCAGTTATCCATAACAAAGCCTTATTATCAGCATGGTTAAATCAGAATGGTTGCATGGAGAGACGGCGCTGTAAACGGTTGAAACACGTGTCAAATTCTGAAAATAAAGGGCAAATCTCAAATTACCATCACTCTCCGCAGCGCCTGCGCCAGCTGCACCCGCGTAAACGGCTTGCGCAGTAGCTGAACGTCCGGCAGCTGAGGATTATGCGAGGGCCGTAAATCCTGTCCGCTGATCAGCAGCACCGGAAGCTGCGGATAGTGGCTGCGCACATGGCTAATCACCTCGGCCCCGCTCAGGCTTCCCGGCAACATCAGGTCGCTGATAAACATGCCAATATCCGGCGACGCCGCCAGCATGTTCAGCGCCTGCTCGCCGTTTTCCGCTTCGAGCGTCAGGTAGCCAAGCTGGTGCAGCTGCTCGCACAGGGTCTGACGGACATCGGCTTCATCTTCCAGCACCAGTACCAGCCGCTCGTTATCGACGGAGGCGGTGGCAGAGAGCGTTTCATCTTCAGGAACTACAGGTAGCGTCGATCGCGGAAGGTGAAGCCGGACGGTCGTCCCTTGCCCCGGTGCGCTCTCGATCTCCACGCGGCCGCCGGACTGGCGCACAAAGCCGTACACCATCGACAGGCCTAACCCGCTCCCGCTCCCGGTCTGTTTGGTGGTGAAGAACGGCTCAAAGACGCGGGATTTCACCTCCTGAGACATCCCGCAGCCGCGGTCAATGACCTCCAGCGCCACCATATCCTGCCTGCGCCCGTCGCTGCGGGTGACGCGCTGATTCCAGGTGCGGATTTTTATCACCCCGCTTTGCCCTTCCATTGCATCGCGCGCGTTCATCACCAGGTTTATGATGGCGTTTTCCAGCTGGCTAACGTCTATCCAGGCGGGCCATGCCGGGGATTGCGCTTCGATCTCCAGGGTCAGGGTGGCAGGGAGGGAGTGACGCAGCAGTTCCCGGAGGTTCTCCAGCAGCGGCTGCATCTCTACCGCATGCGGGGTCAGGGATTGCTTGCGGGAAAACGCCAGCAGGCGCTGGGTCAGCAAGGCGCCACGCTCGGCCGCCTTCAGCGCCCGGGTAATGCGCGGCGCGTCGTTTGATTCGGGGTCGGTCAGCTCAAGGCTGCCGATGATCACCGCCAGCAGGTTATTAAAATCATGCGCCAGCCCGCCCGTCAGCTGTCCGACGGCCTTCATTTTCTGGCTGTGCAGGAGCGCCTCTTCCAGCCCCTGACGCTCAATGCGGTCGATCTCCATCTGCGTGGTTTTTTCTTTCAGCAGACGCGTGGTGTGCTCAAGCGAGGCGGTGTTGCGGGCAAAAACGTTGAACGCGCGCGCCAGTTCACCCAGCTCATCACGCCGCTGCAGCGCGGGAACGGAAACATCCTGTTCGCCGTGCGCAAGGCGTGACATCGCCCGGGAAATGGCCGTCAGGTTGGAGGCCAGATGGCGGTAGATATACCAGCAGGCACACCCGGTGATGATCAGCGCCAGCACGGCGAAAATGGTGATAAATACGCTGATGGATTGCAGTTCGTGATGGCTCTGGGCGGTGCGAAGCCGGGAGGCCTGCGCCACCTGCTCAACGTACTGATTAATATCGCTGTTGAGGATCGCCACCAGCGCCTTGATGTGGAACATGTACCAGCTTATCGCCAGATCGCTCTCCTCCAGCTGCTTCGACAGCGGGGCGAGCTGACCTAGCTCGGCATTAAAATCAGGCAGAACCGCCTTCACGACCGGCTGTGCGGCGCTCCGGGGCAGCATCGCGGCCACCGCGTCCAGCTGCTGAACGGTCGCACGCGGCGAGGGGGTGTCGATGGCGGCGGCGATTAGCCGGTCCATCTCCATCAGCTGCTGCGCATCCGGAACATTGCTGCCATAGCGGCGGTTGATGTCCTGCAGATGGCGCAGGTAGCTCTGGCTTTGGTACAGCGAGCTCAGCAGCGCGTTACGCTCCAGATGGCGTCGCTGTCCGCGCTCCAGCATCTCCGTCACGCTCTGCTGGAGCTCATTGCTTCGTTGAATAATACGCGCCACCAGCGCCGGCTCCTGCTGCGCCAGCGGCGCCTCCGCAAGCTGCTCCAGCGAGTGGCGCAGGGCCATTTGCGTCTGCTTCAGGCGCTCGGCTTCACCTTTATACTCGAGCGCCCCTACCACCTGCGAGAGCCGCACCGCCGCCGTTGCCACGCTGGCGGTGTCGCGGGCCAGGTTCATGCTGCCGGTCATGTCGTCCAGCGTTTGCTGCTGGACCTGCTCCTGGATTTGGCTGGCGTGGCGGAAGCCGAGCACCGCCACGCCGCTCACCATCAGCGTCACGGCGACCACCAGCAGATTGAAAATCAGCAGGCGGCCTCGGGCGCTGGCGAAGAACGGGGGGCGTGATGGCATGGGGTTGGGCTCCTTTGCGGTTTGGTGCCCTCACCCTGGCCCTCTCCCACAGGGAGAGGGAAAAGGAAAATGTGATGGCGATTAGCTATTCATAACTATGACAAATATGAACAGCTTCTGACATTTTGCATTTACGCACCTGTGATGAAGTGCAGAAATCGGCATTCACAGGAGATCCGCCATGAGCAGAACCCCGGTATTAGAGATGCGCAGCATTGCCAAAACGTTTGGCAGTTTCCACGCGCTCAAGGGTGTGGATTTGACGGTCTTTGCCGGTGAGATCCACGCGCTGATGGGTGAAAACGGCGCAGGCAAAAGCACGCTGATGAAAATCCTTGCGGGCGCCTATACCGCCACCGGCGGCGAGATCCTGATCGACGGCCAGCCGTTTCACATCAAAGGGCCGAAGGATGCGCTGGCCGCAGGCATCACGCTGATTTACCAGGAGATGCAGCTCGCGCCCAATTTGACCGTAGCCGAAAATATCTTCCTCGGCAGCGAGCTGTCGCGCGGCGGGCTGGTCCAGCGCAAGGAGATGGCCGCCCAGGCGCAGGCGGTGATTGACCGCCTCGGCGCGCAGTTTAGCGCCACCGATCTGGTGATGAAGCTCACCATCGCCGAACAGCAGCAGGTGGAAATTGCTCGCGCGCTGCACCGCAACAGCCGCATTCTGGTGATGGATGAACCTACCGCCGCCCTCTCCTCCCGCGAAACCCATCGCCTGTTTGAACTGATTTTGCGCCTGCGCGATGAAGGGATGGCGATCATCTATATCAGCCACCGCATGGCGGAGGTCTATGAACTCTCTGACCGCGTCAGCGTTCTGCGCGACGGGCAGTACGTCGGGAGCCTGACGCGCGACAAGCTGAACGCGTCGGAACTGGTGAAGATGATGGTGGGCCGCCCGCTAAGCGACCTGTTCAACAAGGAGCGTGATATTCCCCTCGGCAGTCCGCGTCTCAACGTCCACCACCTCACCGACGGTAAAAAAGTACAGCCGTGCAGCCTGCAGGTGCGTTCCGGCGAAATCGTCGGGCTGGCGGGACTGGTCGGGGCCGGACGTTCCGAGCTGGCACAGCTTATCTTCGGCGTGCGTAAAGCCACGGGCGGCATGATTGAGGTCGACGGCGAGCCGGTGGTGATCCACTCCCCGCGCGCGGCCATCGAAAACGGCATCGGTTTTCTCACCGAGAACCGCAAGGAGCAGGGGCTGTTTCTGGAGCTGGCGGCGCAGGAGAACATCACTATGGCGACGCTGGAGCGCGACGCCACCTTCGGCTGGCTGAACCGCAAAAAAGCCCAGTCCATTTCCGATGACGCCATTGCCCTGCTCAATATCCGCGTGCCCCATTCGCAGGTGCGCGCAGGCGGTCTTTCCGGCGGCAACCAGCAAAAACTGCTCATCTCCCGCTGGGTCGCCATCGGCCCGCGCATTCTGATTCTGGACGAACCCACGCGCGGCGTGGACGTCGGCGCAAAAAGCGAGATCTACCGCATCATGAACCAGATGGCGCGCAAAGGCGTGGCGATCCTGATGATCTCCAGCGAGCTGCCGGAAGTGGTGGGCATGAGCGACCGGGTTTACGTGATGCGGGAAGGCAGCATCGCGGGCGAGCTTCACGGGCGTGACATCTCTCAGGAAAACATTATGACGCTGGCAACCGGCGTGAACGACACTCATCATCAGGCGGTGCAATCATGACAACTCCAACCCATCCGCAGCAGGTGGCGAAATCCGCCTCCGCCAAAAAAATGCTGATGAGCGATCTGATGCAAACGGTCGGCATTTTGCCGATTTTGATCCTGATTGTGGCGGTATTTGGCTTTATTGCCCCGAACTTCTTTACCGAGAGCAACCTGCTCAACATCACCCGTCAGGCGTCGATCAACATCGTGCTGGCGGCGGGAATGACCTTTATTATCCTCACCGGCGGGATTGACCTCTCCGTAGGGTCGATTCTCGGCACCACGGCGGTGGCGGCGATGGTGGTGTCGCTCATTCCCGAATTCGCCGGGCTGTCCATTCCGGCCGCGCTGATGCTCGGCATGGTGCTGGGCCTGTTCAACGGCGCGCTGGTGGCCTTTGCCGGGCTGCCCCCCTTCATCGTCACGCTCGGCACCTATACGGCGCTGCGCGGCGCGGCCTATCTGCTGGCCGACGGCACGACGGTCATTAACTCCAACATCAACTTCGAGTGGATCGGCAATAACTACCTCGGCCCGATCCCCTGGCTGGTGGCGATCGCCCTGGCGGTCATTGTGGTGTGCTGGTTCATCCTGCGCCGCACCACGCTCGGCGTTCACATCTACGCCGTGGGCGGCAACATGCAGGCGGCGCGCTTAACGGGCATTAAGGTCTGGCTGGTGCTGCTGTTTGTCTACGGCATGAGCGGCCTGCTCTCCGGCCTCGGCGGCGTCATGAGTGCCTCACGCCTGTACAGTGCCAACGGCAACCTCGGCACGGGTTACGAGCTGGATGCAATTGCGGCGGTGATCCTCGGCGGCACCAGCTTCGTCGGCGGGATCGGCACGATCACCGGCACGCTGGTCGGTGCCTTGATCATCGCCACCCTCAACAACGGCATGACGCTGATGGGCGTCTCCTACTTCTGGCAGCTGGTGATCAAAGGGGCGGTGATCATCATTGCGGTGCTGATCGACAAATACCGTACCCGACACCATCAAAGTGCATAACAACAATACCCTACGAGTGAGGAAGACAAGATGCGTTTGAAACCCTTAGTGACCGCGCTCTGTGCTGGCGCGCTGCTTGCCGCAACGCCGTTTGCGCAGGCGAAAGATCTGAAGTCCATTGGCGTGACGGTGGGCGACCTGGCTAACCCGTTCTTCGTGCAGATCACCAAAGGTGCCGAGCAGGAAGCGCGCAAACTGGCGGGCGATAACGTCAAGGTGACGCTGGTCTCCAGCGGGTACGATCTGGGCCAGCAGGTGGCGCAGATCGACAACTTCATTGCCGCGAAAGTGGACATGATCATCCTCAACGCCGCGGACTCCAAAGGGATCGGCCCGGCGGTGAAGCGCGCGAAGGACGCCGGGATCGTGGTCGTGGCGGTTGACGTGGCGGCGGAAGGGGCTGATGCCACCATCACCTCCGATAACACCCAGGCGGGTGAGATGGCCTGTAAGTACATTACCGACCGCCTGAAAGGGAAAGGCAACGTGGTGATCATCAACGGACCGCCGGTCTCTGCGGTACAAAACCGCGTAGAAGGGTGCCAGACGGAGTTCAAAAAACATCCTGATATCAAGGTGCTCTCGGATAACCAAAACGCCAAGGGCAGTCGTGAAGGCGGTCTGGAAGTCATGACCTCCCTGCTGGCGGCCAATCCGAAGATCGACGGCGTGTTTGCGATTAACGATCCGACCGCGATCGGCGCCGATCTGGCGGCGAAACAGGCGCAGCGCAATGAGTTCTTTATCGTTGGCGTGGATGGATCGCCGGACGGTGAGGAAGCGCTGAAGCGCGAAAATTCCCTGTTTGTCGCAACCCCGGCGCAGGATCCGCAGGTCATGGCGGCAAAGGCGGTGGAGATCGGCTATGACATTCTCCAGGGCAAACCCGCGCCGAAAGCGCCCGTGCTGATCCCGGTGACGATGATCGATAAAAAGAACGTCGGCACGTATAAGGGGTGGACGGTTAAATGATCCTTTTCCCTCTCCCGCAGGGAGAGGGAACTGTTTTCAAGGAGTCCCCATGAAACGCTCCGACATCAATGAAATCCTCGGCCACACGCGGCAGTTTTTCTCCATGCACGACGTTCATCTCCCGCCTTTTGCCAGCTTTCCGCCAACGAAATGGCAGCAGCTTGACCAGGCCGCATGGCAGGAAGTGTTCGACCTCAAGCTCGGCTGGGACGTGACGGCGTTCGGCGGCAACAACTTTGCCGCTGAGGGCCTGACGCTGTTTACCCTGCGCAACGGCTCGCCCAACGGCGTGCCTTATGAAAAAAGCTATGCCGAAAAAATCATGCACGTGCGCGACGGCCAGGTGACGCCGATGCATTTTCACTGGCGCAAGCGCGAAGACATCATCAACCGGGGCGGCGGGAATCTGATCATTGAGTTATGGAATGCCGGAGCGCATGAAGAGACGGAAAACACCGACGTGACCGTCACCGTCGACGGCTGCCGCCAGACCCACGCCCCCGGCAGCCAGCTGCGCCTCACGCCAGGGGAAAGCATCTGCCTGACGCCCACTCTTTACCACAGTTTCTGGGGCGAACGCGGCTTCGGCGACGTGCTGGTGGGGGAAGTCTCCTCGGTTAATGACGATGAACACGACAACCACTTTTTGCAGCCGGTTGCCCGCTATAACAACATCGAAGAAGACGAACCGGCACTGCTGGTGCTGTGCAACGAGTACAACCTGTTCCGGATATAAGGGGTGAATGATGCCATTGATTTCTCTTGCCGACGGTCTTGCGCACGCCAGACAACACCGCTATGCGCTGGGCGCGTTTAACGTGCTCGACTCCCACTTCCTGCGCGCGCTGTTCGCCGCCGCAAAGCAGGAACGCTCGCCGTTTATCATCAACATCGCGGAAGTGCATTTTAAGTACGTGTCGCTGGATTCCCTTGTCGAAGCGGTGAAGTTCGAGGCCGCTCGCCACGCTATTCCCGTGGTGCTCAACCTCGACCACGGCCTGCATTATGACGCCGTCGTGCGCGCCCTGCGCTTAGGGTTTAGCTCCGTGATGTTCGATGGCTCTACGCTGAGCTATGAGGAAAATGTTCGCCAGACGCGAGAAGTGGTGAAGATGTGCCATGCGGTGGGCGTCTCCGTGGAGGCAGAGCTGGGCGCGGTCGGGGGTGATGAAGGGGGCGCCCTTTACGGACATGCGGATGAAGCCTTCTTCACCGATCCGCTGCTGGCGCGCGAATTTGTTGATTCAACCGGCATCGACGCGCTGGCCGTCGCCATCGGCAACGCACACGGCAAGTATAAAGGCGAGCCGAAGCTCGATTTCCCGCGTCTGGACGCCATTCGTCAGCAGACGGGGCTGCCGCTGGTTTTACACGGCGGCTCCGGGATTAGCGATGCCGACTTCCGCCGCGCCATCGAGCTGGGCATTCATAAAATCAATTTCTATACCGGCATGTCGCAGGCCGCGCTCGCCGCCGTGGAGCAGCGCATGGCGAACCGCCAGCCGCTGTACGACGAGTTTGCCGAACTGCTGCTCGGCATTGAAGAAGCGATTACCGATACGGTCGCCGAACAGATGCGCATCTTCGGCAGTGCGGGGCAGGCATGATGGAACGCAAAGGCATCATCGCCGCAGGCAATATGCTGGTGGACCACGTCCACCAGATCGTGCAGTGGCCGGAGCGCGGCTGGCTGGCGGAAATCACCCACAGCGAACGCTCAACCGGCGGCGCGCCGCTCAACGTCCTGCTGACGCTGGCAAAAATGCACGTTGGCCTGCCGCTGCAGGCGGTGGGGCTGATTGGCGAAGACGGCGACGGGGACTACATTCTGGCGATGCTCGACCAGTACCACGTCAACCGCCAGCGCGTACAGCGCACCACCTTTGCGCCAACCTCCATGTCGCAGGTGATGACCGACCCCAGCGGACAGCGCACCTTTTTCCACTCGCCGGGGGCCAACCGCCTGCTGGATCTTCCTGCTTTCGATCGCTTAGACGGATCGATGAAGATCTTCCATCTCGGCTATCTCCTGCTGCTCGACAGCCTGGATATGCCCGATGACGAGTTCGGCACCCGCAGCGCGCGGCTGCTGGCGCAGATGCGCGACCAGGGGTATGAAACCTCGCTCGATCTGGTTTCCCGCAAGGGCGACCCGCGCTATCAGCCGCTGGTGCTCCCTGCCCTTCGCCATCTCGACTATCTGGTGATTAACGAGCTGGAGGCCGGTGAGTTTAGCGGCCTGACAATGCGTGACGAAAACGACGCCCCGCACATTGCCCATATCGCGGACGCCGCGGCGCAGTTGCTGGCGGCCGGCGTACGCCAGCGGGTGGTGATCCACTGTCCGGAAGGCGCATGGGGAGAAGCTCGCGGTGAAGAGGGTCGCTGGATCCCGTCATGGATGCTGGAGCAGGAAGAGATTATTGGCAGCGTCGGCGCGGGCGATGCCTTTTGCGCGGGCTTTTTATACGGCTGCCATGAATCGCTCCCGCTAACAGAGAGTATTTATCTGGCGCACGCCTGCGCGCGGGCAAGCCTGCTGGCCGCCAATGCGATTGACGGCGCAAAAACGCTGGCCGAGCTGCAGGCGTTTATTCGCGAGAGCATTTAATTTAACAATAATTGCGATTTTTCATTACAGTTCTATGAATTTTATATTCCCGAACTACACTCTCTCCATCTGGCATATTCGGCGTGGGCAGCACTCTGTCCGCACGCTTTTCCGAAATGAGATAGAAAGAGGACAAGGGAAAAATGTTCGCAGTCATCATCATCGGTATTTTCATTATCAGCGTTATTTATGCGCATTCCCGCGGCAAAGAAAAACAGACGCTTTCCCGTCAGCTCTTCGACCATTCGACGTTTATGGCGCCCATCAATATGTTTATGACGGCGTTTTCTTCCCTGCCCGCCAGGCAGCCTTTCTTTGAAACAGAGCGCTTCCCGGAATTAAATAAGCTGACGGAAAACTGGCTGGTTATTCGCGAAGAGGCGCTGCGTTTGCAGCATCATATTAAGGCAGCGGAAAATAATAACGACGCTGGCTTTAACACCTTTTTTAAACGCGGCTGGAAACGTTTTTATCTGAAGTGGTATGCCGATGCCCATCCCTCCGCGCAGTCTTTATGCCCGGTGACGACCCGGCTGGTGAGTGAAATCCCCTCGGTGAAGGCGGCCATGTTTGCCGAGCTGCCGGCGGGTGCAAAGCTTGGCAAGCACCGGGATCCGTATGCGGGCTCGGTTCGTTACCATCTGGGCTTATTCACCCCGAATGACGATCGCTGCTTTATTGAAGTCGACGGGCAGCGCCACAGCTGGCGGGATGGTGAAGCCGTTATTTTTGATGAGACCTACGTCCACTGGGCAGAAAATAAATCGGATCAAACGCGCATTATTCTCTTCTGCGATATCGAGCGTCCGATGAAATGGCGCTGGGCGCAGGCGGTTAACCATTGGGTGGGAACCACGCTGATGTCTGCGGCCAGGTCACCGAATGACGAGAATGACAGCACCGGCGGCATTAACCGCATTTTTAAATACGTTCATGCGGGCCGCGAACGGGGGCAGCGTCTGAAAAAAAGGAACCGTAAGGCCTATTACGCCCTCAAGTATTTGTGCATCATCGCGATTTTTGCCGCCATCATTGTTCCGGCGATAACGTAAGCCTTATGCCGCCTGTTCGGGCCGGCTCACGTCAGTGGCAAACACGTAACCCAACCCGCGGATGGTTTTGATGAGCGCAGGCTGATGCGGGTTAGCCTCTATTTTCCGGCGCAGGCGCATGATCAGCACGTCAATCGTGCGGTCGAACACGTCGGCACTTTCGCTGTGGGTCAGCTCAAGCAGCCGATCGCGGCTCAGCACCCGGCGGGCATTTTGCGTGAGCGCCAGCAGCAGGCCGTACTCGCCCTGGGTTAAGGGCACGGTATTACGCTGCGGATCAATCAGCTCACAGCGGGTGGTATCAAGCGTCCATCCGTTAAACGCAATGCCCGCGACGGGCGCTGCGGAGGCTTCTGCCGCCAGCGCGCCCGTTCGGCGCAACACCGCTTTCACCCGGGCGACCACCACGCGCGGGTTGAACGGTTTGCCAATATAATCGTCGGCCCCCATCTCCAGCCCCACCACCACGTCTGACTCACTGCCCAGGCCGGTTAACATCACAACCGGTAGCGCCGGACGCTGCTTTTGCAGCTGCAGCAGAACCTGCAGGCCGTTGATATCCGGCAGCATCATATCCAGCAGCACAAGCGCGATATTCGGCTCCTGCTGCACCTGGCGCAGCGCATCCTGGCCGTTATGGCAGACAAGCACGCTAAAGACGTGCTCGCTCAGCACGTCCTGAAGCAGTTCGCAGACTGCCGTATCGTCATCAACCACCAGAATCGCCGGTTTCATCGTATGCTTCCGTCAGGGAATTATGTTAAGTCTGAACTATTCTGCCGTTGGCTCCAGTCAAATGGTTTTTTCAGTGACGGAAATTCAACCCATGTCACATCCGCCGCCCTGTCGACACGTCAATTTTGACGATTGACTGCTTTTTGTCAGGGTTTTCACCCCGGATGGGCCGTAAAGTCAGGGGATACCCATACAAAAAACATGGCATAGAAGCTGCATAGTGGGTGCGAACGATTCGATTAACTGGAGCAGACTGATGAAAAAAGTCGTCACGGTTTGCCCTTATTGTGCCTCAGGTTGCAAGATCCACCTGGTGGTCGATAACGGCAAAATCGTCCGGGCGGAGGCCGCACAGGGGAAAACCAACCAGGGCACGCTGTGCCTGAAAGGGTACTACGGCTGGGATTTTATTAACGATACCCAAATTCTTACCCCGCGCCTGAAAACCCCTATGATCCGCCGCGAGCGCGGCGGCAAGCTGGAAGCCGTCTCCTGGAACGAGGCGCTGGATTATGTCGCCACGCGCCTGAGTGCCATTAAGGCCAAGTATGGCCCGGATGCCATCCAGACCACCGGCTCTTCCCGCGGGACGGGAAATGAAACCAACTATGTGATGCAAAAATTCGCGCGCGCCGTTATTGGTACCAATAACGTCGACTGCTGCGCTCGCGTCTGACACGGCCCATCGGTTGCAGGTCTGCACCAGTCGGTCGGTAACGGCGCAATGAGTAATGCCATCAACGAGATAGATAATACCGATCTCGTCTTCATCTTTGGTTATAACCCGGCGGATTCTCACCCTATCGTCGCGAACCACGTTATTCGCGCTAAACAGAATGGGGCGAAAATCATCGTCTGCGATCCGCGCAAAATTGAAACCGCGCGCATTGCGGATATGCACATTGCATTGAAAAACGGCTCAAACATCGCGCTGTTGAACGCAATGGGGCACGTCATTATTGAGGAGAACCTGTACGACCAGGCGTTTGTCGCGACCCGTACAGAAGGCTTTGAAGAGTATAAGAAAATAGTCGAGGGCTATACGCCTGAATCCGTCGAAGCGATAACCGGCGTTAGCGCACAGGAGATTCGTCAGGCGGCCAGAATGTATGCCGGGGCAAAAACCGCCGCCATTCTCTGGGGCATGGGCGTGACCCAGTTCTACCAGGGCGTGGAAACCGTGCGCTCGCTCACCAGCCTCGCGATGCTGACCGGTAATCTGGGTAAAGCCCACGTTGGCGTGAACCCGGTGCGCGGTCAGAATAACGTGCAGGGCGCCTGCGATATGGGCGCGCTGCCGGACACGTATCCGGGCTACCAGTACGTGAAGTTCCCGGAAAACCGCGCCAAGTTCGCGAAGGCGTGGGGCGTGGAAAGCCTGCCGGAACACACCGGGTATCGCATCAGCGAGCTGCCGCACCGCGCGGCGCATGGCGAAGTGCGTGCGGCCTATATCATGGGTGAAGATCCGCTTCAGACCGACGCCGAGCTTTCTGCAGTGCGTAAAGGGTTTGAGGATCTGGAGCTGGTGATTGTCCAGGATATCTTCATGACCAAAACCGCGGCGGCGGCGGATGTCATTTTACCGTCGACCTCCTGGGGCGAGCATGAAGGCGTCTACACGGCGGCCGACCGCGGCTTCCAGCGCTTCTTCAAGGCGGTCGAGCCGAAGTGGGATCTGAAAACGGACTGGCAGATCATCAGTGAAATCGCCACCCGCATGGGCTACCCGATGCACTACAACAACACCCAGGAGATCTGGGATGAGTTGCGCAGCCTGTGTCCGGACTTCTACGGCGCCACCTATGAAAAAATGGGCGAGCTGGGCTACATCCAGTGGCCGTGCCGGGACGAGTCAGAGGCCGATCAGGGGACGTCCTATCTCTTTAAGGAGAAATTCGACACCCCGAACGGGCTGGCGCAGTTCTTCACCTGCGACTGGGTCGCGCCGATCGATAAACTCACCGATGAGTATCCGATGGTGCTCTCCACCGTACGCGAAGTGGGCCACTACTCCTGCCGCTCGATGACCGGAAACTGCGCCGCGCTGGCCGCGCTGGCGGACGAGCCCGGCTATGCGCAAATCAACACCGCCGATGCGGAACGGCTCGGTATTGAGGATGAAGCGCTGGTGTGGGTGAACTCGCGCAAAGGGCGGATTATCACCCGTGCGCAGGTCAGCGATCGTCCAAACAAAGGGGCGGTCTATATGACCTACCAGTGGTGGATTGGTGCCTGCAACGAGCTGGTAACAGAGAACTTAAGCCCGATAACCAAAACGCCGGAGTATAAATACTGCGCCGTTAACGTTGAGCCGATTGCGGATCAGCATGCGGCAGAACAGTACGTGATCGACGAATATAACAAGCTGAAAGCCCGACTGCGCGAAAGCGCAATGGGTTGAAGCCGTTAATTTATCGTTGAATAAAGGGAGTGAAATATTCACTCCCTTTTTATTTCCGAGTAACCCATCAATAATATCAATTAATATTCTGGAAAACGACTCGCAGAAATAATGTAATTTTCGCGAAAAAGAATTACATCTTTGCATTTTAATTCAGAGGGATAAGATATTCGGCGGGTGCTTAAGACTTTCTGTCTTGAGCATTGTTGAGGGACAGAAAGTAGAAAGCCCCGGGAAATTTTCATTTACCCGAGGCTACTCCCTCAACTCCAACAAGTTGAGAGTAGCCTGTTATTCTTTTTTTGACAAGGAGTAAAAGGCATGACGCCATTAAAAACTGCGTTAGGCATCGTCTTTATTATTTGCCTGACGATAGTGATCTTTACCTTTATTACTCGCGGCAGGCTCTGCGAGTTTTCAATAAAGAGTGAGCATCAGGAGGTGGCGGCTAAATTAGCCTGCAACCCAGGCTAACCTCTACGGGCGGAACAACGGTTCCGCCCGGCTTGTAGGATGCTGAGGTCTTAATGCACCCATTTTTTTCTTTTGCGCCCGCGATTATACTGCGCGGCGTGTACCCAGATGATAAGAATCCATGAAAGCCATTTTTCTGTTGTTAGTATTTTTAACGTCCTTCGCCCGCGCGGATGAGATAGGCAGCCAGTATCGGAAACAGGCGGAAGCCGGTGATGCGCGTGCCCAGTATTATCTTGCCGATACGTACTTCAGCTCCGGCGACAGCAAGCAGGCCGCGCTGTGGGCCGAGAAAGCCGCGAAAGGCGGCGATGTCGACGCCATGGGGTTGCTCTCGCAAATCCTCTTTACGCAGGGCAATTACACACAGGCCAAAGCCCTGGCACAGCAGGCAAACATTGCTGGCAGCAAACGCGGCGCGATCATGCTGGCGCGCATTCTGGTGAATACTCAGGCGGGGAAAACTGACTATCCCCAGGCCATCAGACTGCTGCACACGGCAACCGAAGATATCGACAGCGACTCTGCGGTCGATGCACAGCTGCTGCTGGGGCTGATTTATGCCAACGGCGTCGAGGTAGCGCAGGATGACGTGCAGGCCGCCTCTTGGTTCAAGCGGAGTTCAGCCCTTTCGCGTACCGGCTACGCCGAGTACTGGGCTGGGATGTTGTTCAGGCAGGGTGAGAAAGGCTTTATCACGCCAAATAAGCAGAAAGCGCTGTACTGGTTGAACCTGAGCTGTACTGAAGGGTTTGATACGGGGTGCGAAGAGTTTGATGCGTTGAGCGGGGAGTAAACCATTGCCCGGTGGCGCTGCGCTTACCGGGCCTACGGCTTGTGTAGGCCGGGTAAGGCGAAGCCGCCACCCGGCTTTTTACATCACTGGTCAGCCGTCTTATCAAAACGACCCAGCACCTCGCGTTCATACGCCAGCGCCTTTTTACGATCGAATTTGTGTTCCCACTTGGCGATAACCAGCACCGCCAGTGCATTACCCACCACGTTCAGCGCCGTACGCGCCATGTCGAGGATACGGTCCACACCGGCGATAAAGGCCAGGCCTTCCAGCGGAATGCCTACGCTGCCCAGCGTCGCCAGCAGTACCACGAACGAAACGCCCGGTACGCCTGCGATACCTTTAGACGTCACCATCAGGGTCAGCACCAGGACGATCTCCTGCCACAGCGACAGGTCAATGCCATACAGCTGCGCAATAAAGATAGCGGCGATACTCTGGTAGAGCGTGGAACCATCCAGGTTAAAGGAGTAACCGGTCGGCACCACGAAGCTGGTGATCGACGCTGGCGCACCGTAGGCTTCCATCTTCTCAATAATACGCGGCAGCACGCTCTCAGAGCTTGCCGTGGAGTAGGCCAGAATCAGCTCATCTTTCAGGATACGAATCAGGATCCAGATGCTCAGCCCACACAGACGCGCCACAATTCCCAGCACCACCAGCGCAAAGAACAGGATGGCAAAGTGCACCAGGAGCACCAGCTTCGCCAGCGGCCAGAGGGAGGCAAAACCGAAGTTCGCCACGGTGACGGCGATAAGCGCAAACACCCCTACCGGCGCGTAACGCATCACCATGTGGGTCACTTTAAACATGGTTTCGGAGATCGAGCGGAACACGGTCACCAGCGGTTCGCGGTGCGTCGCGGGCAGTGAAGAGAGCCCCAGACCAAACAGGACCGAGAAGAAGATAATAGGCAGCATCTCGCCCTTCGCCATCGACGCCACGATGTTGGTCGGTACCAGAGAAAGGATCGTGCCCATCAGGCCGTGTGCATGGCTTTGCACGTCAGCGGTCGTACTTTGGTATTTCGAAATATCCACCGTCGCCAGCTGCGACATATCAATCCCGGAACCCGGCTGGAACACGTTCGCCAGGGTAATACCGAGAATGATCGCAACCGTAGTGATCACTTCGAAATAGATAATGGTTTTCGCACCAATACGGCCTAACTGCTTCGCATCGCCGACGCCTGCAATACCCACCACCAGCGTCGAGATCACAATCGGTACTACGATCATCTTGATCAGGTGAATAAAGATATCCCCTGCCGGTGAAAGCAGGTTCGCAATCAGCCAGTCGCGGCTGTCGCTGTGATAGTGGAGGTAACTGCCCAGCAGGATGCCCAGCACAAGGGCGATTAAGATCTGCCAGGCCAGGCTGACTTTAACGTTTTTCATAGAAACTGACTTCCTCAATGAAGCGCCTTATTCACTCAAACTGCATGAATATGGGGACATACTGAAAGGGTATGAATTGTGTTGCGTCGATTTATGGGATTTTTTAACGCGGCGTATGAGTATCATTTGCGCGGCCTGTTGCGCAAGCCTTAAAGAACGACGCATTTCACTCGTAAAAGCGTCTGTGACGGGAGTTTCTCCTGATTCTAATAAATAACCTTTTGTTATAAAAAACCTTTTTTAAACATAAATGTGAATAATCGTCAGCATAAATTATTTTCCTTCAAAGTTTCATTCGCTCATTTTTCAACCTGTTCAAACAATGCGTGATCTGTCGCCCAAATAATAAACAAAGCTTGTAAAGCCCCTACTATTAACGTTTTTGCGACATATTATTAACATCTTACAAGGAGAAAAAAAGCCATGAGCCAAATACACAAACATGACATTCCCGCAAACATTGCGGACCGTTGCCTGATCAACCCGGAGCAGTACCACGAGAAATATCAGCAATCTATTACCGCCCCGGACACCTTCTGGGGTGAGCAGGGCCATATCCTTGACTGGATCAAACCTTATCAGAAGGTAAAGAACACCTCCTTTGCGCCCGGTAACGTCTCCATTAAATGGTATGAAGATGGCACGCTGAACCTGGCGGCAAACTGTCTGGACCGTCACCTTGCCGCGCGCGGGAACGAGACGGCGATTATCTGGGAAGGCGATGATGCCTCGCAGAGCAAACACATTACCTATAAAGAACTGCACCGCGACGTGTGCCGCTTTGCCAACGTCCTGCTGGATAAAGGCATTAAAAAAGGCGACGTGGTCGCTATCTATATGCCGATGGTGCCGGAAGCGGCGGTGGCCATGCTGGCCTGTGCGCGTATCGGCGCGATTCATTCCGTTATTTTCGGTGGGTTCTCGCCAGAGGCGGTTGCGGGTCGTATTGTCGATTCAAGCTCAAAACTGGTGATCACCGCCGATGAAGGCGTGCGCGCAGGACGCAGTATCCCCCTGAAGAAAAACGTCGACGAAGCGCTGAAAAACCCGAACGTCAACACGGTCAGCAACGTCATCGTCCTTAAGCGTACCGGCGGCAAAATCGACTGGCACGAGGGGCGCGACCTGTGGTGGAGCGACCTGATTGAAAAGGCGAGCGACCAGCATCAGCCGGAAGAGATGAACGCGGAAGATCCGCTCTTCATTCTTTACACCTCTGGCTCAACCGGCAAACCGAAAGGCGTGCTGCACACCACCGGCGGTTATCTGGTCTACGCGGCCACTACCTTCAAATACGTCTTCGACTACCACCCGGGCGACATCTACTGGTGTACCGCCGACGTGGGCTGGGTCACCGGACACAGCTACCTGCTGTACGGCCCGCTGGCCTGTGGCGCCACCACGCTGATGTTTGAAGGCGTGCCGAACTGGCCGACCCCGGCGCGTATGTGCCAGGTGGTCGACAAACACCAGGTCAACATTCTCTACACCGCACCAACGGCCATCCGCGCCTTAATGGCGGAAGGCGACAAAGCCATCGAAGGCACCGACCGCTCTTCATTGCGCATCCTCGGTTCCGTGGGTGAGCCCATTAACCCGGAAGCCTGGGAGTGGTACTGGAAGAAAATCGGCAACGAGAAATGCCCGGTCATGGACACCTGGTGGCAGACCGAAACCGGCGGCTTTATGATCACCCCGATGCCGGGCGCCACGCAGCTGAAAGCGGGCTCGGCAACGCGTCCGTTCTTCGGCGTACAGCCTGCGCTGGTGGATAACGAAGGCAACCCGCTGGAAGGGGCCACCGAAGGCAACCTGGTGATCACGGACTCGTGGCCGGGTCAGGCGCGTACCCTGTTCGGCGATCACGATCGCTTCGAGCAGACCTACTTCTCGACCTTTAAAAACATGTACTTCAGCGGCGACGGCGCGCGTCGTGATGAAGATGGCTATTACTGGATCACCGGACGCGTGGACGACGTGCTGAACGTCTCCGGCCACCGTCTGGGCACCGCGGAGATTGAATCGGCGCTGGTGTCGCATCCGAAGATTGCCGAAGCCGCCGTTGTCGGCATTCCGCACAACATCAAGGGCCAGGCAATTTACGCGTACGTCACCCTGAACCACGGGGAAGAGCCGTCGCCAGAGCTCTATGCTGAGGTGCGCAACTGGGTGCGTAAAGAGATTGGCCCGCTGGCGACGCCGGACGTGCTGCACTGGACCGACTCGCTGCCGAAAACCCGCTCCGGCAAAATCATGCGCCGTATCTTGCGCAAAATCGCGGCAGGGGACACCAGCAACCTCGGTGATACCTCAACGCTCGCGGATCCTGGCGTGGTGGAAAAACTGCTCGAAGAGAAGCAGGCCATCGCAATGCCTTCCTAGTGTTTTCTCCCTCTCCCCTCACCCTCTCCCCATAGGGGAGAGGGGATAAAAACAAACCAACCTTACCTTTGGAGACTCTGTGATGAATGACCATATTTGTCAGCAGATAGAGAATAGTGCGCACTACAGGGAGCTCGTCGATAAGCGGCAACGGTTTGCCTTCACCCTTTCCATCATCATGCTGATTATCTATGTCGGCTTTATTCTGCTGATCGCCTTTGCGCCGCACTGGCTGGGCACCCCGCTGCACGAGGGCACCAGCGTGACGCGCGGTATTCCCATTGGCATTGGCGTCATCGTGATTTCATTTGTGCTGACCGGCGTTTACGTCTGGCGCGCGAACGGTGAATTCGATCGCCTTAATAAAGCGGTACTGCAAGAGGTAAAAGCATCATGAAGAGAATTCTGACGGCGCTCGCCGCCACGCTTCCCTTTGCCGCCCACGCGGCAGATGCGATTACCGGCGAGGTACAGCGCCAGCCAACCAACTGGCAGGCGATTGTGATGTTCCTGATTTTCGTGGTGCTGACGCTGTACATCACTTACTGGGCGTCGAAACGCGTGCGCTCCCGTAACGATTACTACACCGCAGGCGGCAACATTACCGGCTTCCAGAACGGGCTGGCGATTGCGGGTGACTTTATGTCCGCCGCCTCGTTCCTCGGGATCTCCGCGCTGGTCTACACCTCCGGCTATGACGGCCTGATTTACTCCCTCGGCTTCCTCGTCGGCTGGCCGATCATTCTGTTCCTGATTGCCGAGCGCCTGCGCAATCTGGGCCGCTACACCTTCGCCGACGTGGCCTCGTATCGCCTGAAGCAGGGACCGATTCGCACCCTCTCCGCCTGCGGTTCGCTGGTGGTGGTGGCGCTGTACCTGATTGCGCAGATGGTGGGCGCGGGTAAATTGATCCAACTGCTGTTCGGCCTGAACTACCACATCGCGGTGGTGCTGGTGGGCGTACTAATGGTGATGTACGTGCTGTTCGGCGGCATGCTGGCGACGACCTGGGTGCAGATCATCAAAGCCGTCCTGCTGCTGTTCGGCGCCAGCTTTATGGCCTTTATGGTGATGAAGCACGTCGGGTTCAGCTTCAATAACCTGTTCACTGAAGCCATGGCGGTCCACCCGAAAGGGGAAGCCATCATGAGCCCGGGCGGGCTGGTGAAAGACCCGATATCGGCCCTGTCGCTCGGTCTGGGCCTGATGTTTGGTACCGCAGGCTTACCGCATATCCTGATGCGCTTCTTCACCGTGAGCGACGCGCGTGAAGCGCGCAAGAGCGTCTTCTACGCAACCGGCTTCATGGGTTACTTTTATATCCTGACCTTTATTATCGGCTTTGGTGCGATCATGCTGGTGGGGGCAAACCCGGCGTTTAAAGATGCCGCGGGCGCGCTGATTGGCGGCAATAACATGGCGGCGGTGCATCTGGCCGACGCGGTGGGCGGCAACCTGTTCCTCGGCTTTATCTCAGCCGTGGCCTTCGCCACCATTCTTGCGGTGGTTGCGGGTTTAACGCTGGCCGGGGCGTCGGCGGTTTCGCATGACCTCTACGCCAACGTCTTCCGCAAAGGCGCGAGCGAGCGCGATGAGCTGAAGGTTTCTAAAATCACCGTGCTGGTGCTGGGCGTCGTGGCGATCCTGCTGGGCATTCTGTTCGAGAAGCAAAACATCGCCTTTATGGTGGGGCTGGCCTTCTCCATCGCGGCAAGCTGTAACTTCCCGATCATCCTGCTCTCCATGTACTGGTCGAAGCTGACCACCCGTGGCGCGATGATTGGCGGCTGGCTGGGGCTGCTGACGGCGGTGATCCTGATGATTCTGGGCCCGACGATTTGGGTGCAGATCCTCGGTCACGCAAGCGCCATCTTCCCGTATGAATATCCGGCGCTGTTCTCCATTGCCGTGGCGTTTATCGGTATCTGGGTCTTCTCGGCTACCGACAATTCGCCGGAAGGTAACCTGGAGCGCGAGAAATTCCGCGCCCAGTTTATTCGTTCACAAACCGGTCTTGGCGTTGAGCAAGGCCGCGCGCACTAAACCTTTCTCCCCGGCCATTCTGGCCGGGGAGCTTAAAACATCACCCACGCCACCAGCGGCGCAATCAGCACCATCACCACGCCCGACAGCATCATCACCAGGCTCGCGACAACCCCCTCCTGCTGGCCCAGCTCATAGGAGCGTGCCGTGCCCGCGCCGTGCGACGCCGCGCCAAACCCCGCGCCTTTGGCCATTCCTTCCCGAATAGAAAGCCGCAGAAAGAGCATATCGCCCACCGCCATCCCAAAGACGCCCGTCACCACCACAAACAGCGCCACCAGGTCCGGCTGTCCGCCGAGGGGTTTCGCCGCCGCGAGCGCAAACGGCGTGGTCACCGAGCGCACGGCCAGGCTGCGCTGAATTTCATCGGGCAGCGTAAACAGTCTCGCCAGCCAGACGGAGCTACAGACCGCGACCACCGTAGCGGTGATCACGCCTGCGCTGAGCGACATCCAGTGGCGCCTGATAATCGCCAGGTTGTCGTAAACGGGCACGGCAAAGGCGATGGTCGCCGGGCCGAGCAGCCACAGCAGCCAGTGGGATTCACCAATGTAGTTCTGCCAGAAGATATGGCCGAAGACCAGCATCAGCACCAGCAGGATCGGCGTGAAGACCAGCGGCATCAGCGGCAGCGCATGAAACCGGCGATACAGCCGCTTGTTGGCAAAGTAGATCGCCAGCGTCGCGATCAGGCACAAGACGCTGATCTGAAAGTTAGTCATGTTTGTGCCTGCTGATTTCAAAGCGATACACTTTATCCACCACCCAGGCGGTCGCTCCCAGCACCATCAGCGTACTCAGCGCGATCACCGCGAAGATGCGCCAGCCGTCCACCATCAACAGCTGCGCATAGTTCACCACCGCCACCACGGCAGGCACAAAGAACAGCAGCATCTCCGCCAGCAGCCAGCGCGCCCCGGCGCGCACCCAGTTAAGGGGGATCACGCGACAGAGGATGAGCGTCAACATCAGCAGCATCCCCACCAGGTTGGCAGGCAGCGGCAGGTGGAGCCAGCCGACAAGATATTCGGCGAAAACAAACAGTCCCGCGTAGAGCAGTACCTGAACCGGGACCTGGAGTCGTTGCACAACGGCAGGCGTAACACGGCTTAACGCCACGGCCATGGGGGTTTTCCTCAAAAATGAGACGAGGCGCCAGTATAGTGAGCGCACGGTATGGACTGAAATGAATTAAAATCATCACAGGTATAGTTTCGAGGAATAATCATGGACATAAGAACGCTGCGCTATTTTGTCGAAGTGGTTCGCCAGCAAAGTTTTACCCGCGCAGCGGAGAAGTTGTTTGTTACCCAGCCCACCATCAGCAAGATGCTGAAAAACCTCGAAGATGAACTTAACTGTACCCTGCTGATCCGCGACGGGCGCAAGCTGCTGCTGACCGACACCGGACGCGTGGTGTTCGAACGCGGGCTGGCCATTCTGGCGGAGTTCCGCCAGCTGGAAGCGGAGCTGGACGATATTAATCATCTGACCAAAGGGGTGCTTCGCCTCGGCATTCCCCCGATGGTCGGCATGATGATGGCCGGGCCGATCGGCCTGTTTCGCCAGCGCTATCCTGGCGTAGAGCTGAAGATTTCGGAGTTTGGTGGCTTAACCGTCCAGCAGGCCGTCACTAACGGCGAGCTCGACGTGGCCATGACCGCCCTCCCCGTTGAGGAAGAGAGCGGCCTGGCGACGCTTCCGCTCTTTAGCCACCCGCTGTGCGTGCTGGTTCCCCGCTCCGGCGACTGGCTGAAAAGGGACGCGGTGAAGCCTGAGCTGCTCGGCGAACACCCTCTGCTGATCTACAACGAAGACTTCGCCTTAAGCCGCCAGCTGATGACGCTGTTTAACCAACATAACGTCAAGCCACGCATCGCGGTGCGCAGCGGTCAGTGGGATTTCCTGGCCGCGATGGTGCAGGCGGGCGTGGGGATTGCCATTCTGCCGCAGCCGATTTGCGAGCGTCTGGATAAAAACACGCTGCGCTGGATCCCGCTGGAGAGCGATCTGCACTGGCAGTTAGGGATGATCTGGCGTGAAGGGGTCTATTTGTCGCAGAGCGCGCAGGCGTGGCTGCAGTGTTGTGAGGGGTTTTGGGTGCGGTCTGAATAGTGCCCGGTGGCGCTGCGCTTACCGGGCCTACGTTCGAACCGTAGGCCGGGTAAGGCGAAGCCGCCACCCGGCAAAACAGCGCTACTGATTCTCTATCAGCAGCGCTTCCAGCAGGTCCAGATCGTGCAGCAGCTTTTGCAGCGTCTCGTTGCTGATCTGGCGCGTGGCGCGCAGGTGATACAGTTCGGCACGCTCTGAGCGCAGCGCGGCCAGACGGAACCGGCGTTCCAGGTTCTCCTCCTGCAGCGAGCTTTCTACATCGTTACGCCCGTCCGCGCGGCGACGCAGGTTACCAATTACGCGGGAACTCACCTCCGTCAGCAGCTGATTGTCGATGTTCTCTTCCGCATCCGCGGCCAGGCGCTCTTCCATTTTCTGGATGGCGACAATCGCCACTTCGGCGGTCGCAGCACGCGCAATACGCTCTTCCTTGTGCTGCTGGGTCGAATCGCCAACATCAATATGCTGGAGCAAAATCGGCAGCATAATCACGCCGACGAACAGGGAGAACAGAATCACCCCCGCCGCCAGGAATACCAGCTCGTAACGCGCCGGGAAGACATCGCCCGTCGGCAGCAGCAGCGGAATGGAGAGCACACCGGCGAGGGTTATCGCCCCGCGTACGCCCGCAAAAGAGGCAATCAGCAGCTCACGCGTTGTCCACGAGCCGAACTCCATCGGTTTTTTCTTCAGGAAGCGGACGCTGAAGTTTTTCATCGTCCACAGCCAGCCGAAACGCACCAGCATCAGCGCCAGGTAGATCAGCACGATGTCGGTAAACAGCATCCAGACCTCAACGTTCGGATCGGCCTCCGCCGCCACCAGCGAGGATTCCATAATGCCCGGCAGCTGCAGGCCCAACAGCAGGAACACCATGCCGTTAAAGACAAACTCCAGCATCGCCCAGGTGCTGTTGGCACGCAGGCGCATCGCCAGCGGCGCGCGGCGCATCACGCCGGAGCGGGTGATGGTCATCCCTGCCGCGACCGCGGCCAGAATGCCCGACACGCCGATATGTTCGGCAATCAGATAAGAGGCGAACGGCAGCAGGAACAGCAGCACGATCTGCGTCGCGGGTTCATCGCCGCCCCAGCGGCTGAGGAAGCGCAATGAGCGGCCGTACAGCCAGCTCACCACGAAGCCCGCGAGAATACCGCCGATGGCTACCTTAAAGAACTCCAGCGTCGCGCCGCCGACGGTAAAGACCATCGTGCCCATCGCAACGGCCACGGCAAACTTCAGGGCAACCAGGCCGGAGGCGTCATTCATCAGCGCCTCACCCTGTAAAATCCCCATGATTTTCTTCGGAATGCGGCCTTCGCCCACAATGCCGGACAGCGCCACGGCATCGGTTGGCGACAACACGGCGGCCAGCGCAAAGGCAGGAATTAACGGGATACCCGGTACCGTCCAGTAGATCAGGAAACCAATCCCGACGACGGTAACCACCACCAGCGCAAGCGCCAGGCCGAAGATCTCTCGCCCGTGCTCAAGGAACTCGCGCGTGGGCGTTTTCCAGCCATCGGCAAACAGCAGTGGCGGGATGAACAGCACGAGGAACAGTTCGGGGTCAAATTCCACGTGCAGGCCAAACGTTGGCCACGCCAGCAGCGCGCCGATGGCAATTTGCATTAATGGCAGGGGGACCTGAAAGGGCAGTACGCGTGTAACCACCCCGGATAGCGAGACCACAAGGGTCATGATGAGTATTGTGAAGAAGATTTCCATGCGTTCCCTGTTTGCTGTGTTGCTTATGTACTCCGGAAGGCGTCGTGCCTTTTATTCTATCTTCCCCAGAGTAACGCAAAAGGCAACAGGATGAGTCCTGAAAATAAAAACGGGCGGCCTGAGCCACCCGTTTTCGCATCAAAGGACAACTCAGATTGCCCAGCCGCCCGCGTAAAACGCCACCAGCGCAACGGCAATCACAACGGTGCCAACGTTCAGCTTGCGCCATTCACCGGAGACCAGACGACCAATCACCAGCGACGCGAAGCCGATCATAATGCCGGTCACGATGTTACAGGTCAGTACGATGAAGACCGCGGTAATCAGGCCAGACATCGCGTCAACGAAATCCGCAAAGTCGATTTTCGCCACGTTGCTCAGCATCAGCAGGCCAACGTACATCAGCGCTGGCGCGGTCGCGTACGCCGGAACCAGATAGGAGAGCGGGGAGAGGAACAGGATCAGCATGAACAGCACGCCCACGGTGATCGCCGTCAGGCCGGTTTTACCGCCCGCCGCCGTACCTGCTGCGGACTCGATGTACACCGCCGCAGGCGCTGCGCCCACCAGGCCCGAGAAGACGCTGCTCAGGGAGTCCGTAGTCAGCGCTTTGCCGCCGTCAATAATCTGACCGTCTTTATCCAGCAGGTTCGCCTGACCGGCCACCGCACGAATGGTACCGGTCGCGTCAAACACGGCGGTCATCACCAGCGCCAGCACGCTTGGCAGGATCACCGGGTTGAGCGCGCCAACGATATCCAGGCTGCCAATCAGAGAGTTGCCTTTGTCATCGCTCAGCGACGGCATGGCGAAAATGCCGGAGAAGTGGACGTTCGGATCGAAAATCAGGCCCACAATGGACACGCCGATAATGGTCAGCAGAATGCCGCCCGGGACTTTCAGTTTTTCCAGACCGATAATCACCGCCAGGCCGATCAGCGACATGATCACCGGGAAGCTGGCGAAGTGGCCGAGCGCAACCGGCAGGCCGTCGAGCGGGTTCTTGATAACCAGACCGACGCCGTTGGCGGCGATCAGCAGCAGGAACAGGCCGATGCCGATGCCGGTACCGTGCGCCACGCCCTGCGGCAGGTTGCGCAAGATCCAGCTACGGATGCCGGTCGCTGAAATAACGGTAAACAGCACACCCATCAGGAACACGGCGCCAAGCGCAACCGGTACGCTGATGTGCTGGCCCAGCACCAGGCTGAACGCGGTAAACGCGGTCAGGGAGATGGCGCAACCAATCGCCAGCGGCAGGTTCGCCCAGAGGCCCATCACGATAGAGCCCACGCCGGCCACAAGGCAGGTCGCCACAAAGACAGCCGCTGGCGGGAAGCCCGCTTTGCCCAGCATACCCGGCACAACGATGACGGAATAAACCATCGCCAGAAACGTTGTCAAACCGGCAACGATTTCCTGGCGCACGGTGCTGCCGCGGGCCGAAATTTTAAACATGGCGTCAAGTGAACCGCCAGTACGCGCAGATGGCGTAGACATAGAAAACATCCCCTGAGAGTTTTTTAGGAAGTCCGTAAGCGAGGTGGAGACGCCACTGCCAGCTAAACGTCAAATCCTTGTGTTGCGTTTGCGACGAAAGGGCGTCACAGAATAAGCAAACGTTTAGCTCCGCGCTTACAAACGGGTGGTCAAATTAAGGCAAACGATTATCTAGCCTAATCCCCGCCCTTTTCAACTGAACTTTATCGTTTTTCGCTAAAATTCCCTTATGACGCTGAAGAAATAAACAGAGGATGCGCAAACGTTATCGTATATGCGCAATTTGTTTACATTTCAATCCTCACCCGGAATGGATAACGGTCCCCCTTGTGCCAGGGTTCGTTGCCAGCCGGGGCTGTTTTCAACTTTCGTTTTCCATGCCTGACTATGCGGCAGGTTGTCGATACCGCCGCGTGCCAGCAGGGCAAAGATCGGGAAGCTCATTTGAATGTCGGCCATGCTGAGCGAATCCCCGGCAAACCAGCTATTTTTAGCAAGGTGCGACTCAATAAAGCGCGCATGGGTTTCCAGCTGGCGGTTAAGGTACGCTTTCTGCACCCCTTGCCCAAGCGCTTTGCCCAGGGTTCGGATACCAAACGGCACCGGCGGCTTGCCGAGACTGCTGAAGACCAGCTTCATTAGCAGCAGCGGCATCAGCGATCCTTCCGCGTAGTGCAGCCAGAAGCGATACTGCACCTTATGCGCCGGATCTAAAGGCTTAAGCCGCGACTCGGCATCGTATGTTTCCTGCAGATACTCGAGAATGGCGCCAGACTCCGCGAGGATCAGCCCGTTATCTTCGATGACCGGCGATTTGCCCAGCGGATGCACCTTTTTGAGAGCCTCCGGCGCAAGCATGTTCTTTTCGCGCTGATAGTGAACGATCTCATAAGGCAGACCGAGTTCTTCCAGCGCCCAGATCACGCGGTGCGAGCGCGACTGGTTAAGGTGGTGTACCGTGAGCATGGTTTTCTCCTGTTATTCATACTTTTTAACTATAGAAAATCGAACAACACCGCGAAAAAAATTCGGCTAAAAACCGGTCAGCGACGCTGGCGAAAAAACGGGTCTTGCATAGAATTAAAGTGTCAGCACAATCCGGAACCTCCCCAACCAGCTCGACATGAGGGGTGCTGACGTCGGGGGAAACCCTCCCGTGAACCAGCGGGATAGAGAGAAAGACAAAGACCGGGAAAAACTAAAGCGCCCTTTGTGGCGCTTTAGTTCTTTATGTATGTGGGGTTTTGCCGGGTGGCGGCTGCGCCTTACCCGGCCTACATTTGACGGTTTGGTAGGCCGGGTAAGCGAAGCGCCACCCGGCGAATGGGCTACACGCACGCTCAATCCTCTTCCAGCAACCGCGCTCCCGTCCCCTGCTCGCCCAGTTTGTCGCCGGGGTTACGCAACGGGCAGTCGCTGCGCGACAGGCAGCCGCAGCCGATACAACCGTCCAGCTCATCACGCAGCGCGACCAGCGTATGGATACGCCTGTCCAGCTCTTCTCGCCACTGGGATGAAAGCTCTTTCCACTCTTTCGGGCTCAGCGTATGCCCTTCCGGCAGCACGCCAAATGCCTCGCCAATGGTAGCCAGGGGAATGCCGATTCGTTGCGCAATTTTGATAATCGCCACGTAGCGGAGCACGTCGCGGGTATAGCGACGCTGGTTGCCGCCGTTGCGGATGCTTTTAATTAACCCTTTGCTTTCATAGAAGTGGAGCGCCGATACCGCAACGCCGCTTCGCTTTGCCACTTCGCCGGGGGTTAACAGCGCTTTAATGCGCGGCAATCTCTTTTCCATAAAACCTCTTTACCTCAAGTTAACTTGAGGAATTATACTCCCCCGCAGAGAAAACGACGAATCAACCGAGAAAGTTGTATCTACAGAGGGGCAACCTTATGTCGCATCAGCAGATTATTCAGACGCTTATTGAATGGATTGACGATCATATCGACCAACCGTTGAACATTGATGTGGTCGCGAAAAAGTCGGGCTATTCGAAATGGTATTTACAGAGAATGTTTCGCACGGTCATGCATCAGACGCTGGGTGAGTACATTCGTCAGCGCAGGCTGCTGCTGGCGGCGCAGGCGCTACGCTCAACGCAGCGGCCGATTTTTGATATCGCGATGGATCTTGGCTATGTGTCGCAACAAACCTTTTCCCGCGTGTTTCGCCGCGAGTTTGACCGCACGCCGAGCGACTATCGCCACCAGTTGAATTAATTACTCTCAGTGCAAAGGTTGCTGCTGCCAGGTCATAAATTCCTGGGGCGGCATCGCTTTCGCGAAGTGCCATCCCTGACAAAACTGGACGCCGCGCTTCAACAGCCAGCTCACCTGCTCTGCCGTCTCGACCCCTTCCGCAATGGTTTTCAGCCGCAGGCTTTGCGCCATCTCGATAATATGCTCGGCGATCAGGTGGCTGGTGCTGTTGGTCGTTAAGGTATCGATAAACGATTTATCGATTTTCAGAATATCGACGTTCAGCGAATAGAGGTTGTGCAGGTTCGAATAGCCGGTACCGAAATCATCGATCGCCACTTCATACCCCGCCTGACGGAAAGCCTGAATCACCGGCGTGGTTTTTGGCACATCGATAAAACCGCGTTCCGTCACTTCAATTTTGATTTGCTGCGCGCGGACGGCGTAGTGGCGAGCCTTCTCAGAAATCATGGCGATCAGCCGCGAGGAGTGGAAATCCGTGGCCGACAGGTTAATCGAAATATAGAGATGCGGATGCTCGGCCAGGAAATGGCCCAAATCGCTGAACACTTCCTCAACGACGTAATCCGTAATCCGCTCGCTCATCCCCTCATTTTCAGCCAGCGGAATAAACTCAGCCGGGCTCATCACCTGTCCGTTAAAACCCGGCCAGCGTAACAACGCCTCCGCGCCGACACACCGGTTGTTCTTGATATCAATAATCGGTTGATAGTGCACGCAAAGCTGGCGTTTGTTCAGCGCCCGGTGCAGTAAACGCCCCGGCGAATTAAGCTCACGATGAGTACGGGACCAGACCAGCAAAATAATAATGCTGCAGATCATGCCCAGCGGCAGCGTTAATGTCGCCTGATGATAAAGCGTTTCATAAAAGCGTTTATTCGATGTCGACACGATAGCCGCAATCGGTCTTTTAGGGGATGTGACGATCGTATAAAAGCGGTTATCTTTTTGAAATACCGATTCCTTATCCCGAATCAGCGAATTTAATAACGAAACGTTGGCTTTCTGACTGACGGAAAAGAAAGCATTGGTTACCGTGTCGTAAACCCCCCACGAGAGAGAATGATCCGCGGACATGACTTCGCTGTATGAAAGTGGATTAACGACCACCACATAATTTCCGCGCTGCATATATGTCATTTTATAGCCAGTATAAAATGGGGTGTCGCGATAATAATAGATAGCGACGTCAGGTTTTCGCGTGTAATTAGCGACGGGTATGGCGTAGGGTTGATCCGGTGTAAAAACGGTCGAACAAAGAAAATTCTGACCTTCAGCGTAAATTAAATCGGCAACAAACAGGCGACCACGAACAACGTTCAACATATATTGACGGTGTCCCGGGGTACAGAGCTCGCCCCGATATTTTTCTGCCTCGTCCCGGGCCAGATCAACCTGTTGTATAACCAGCTCAGTTTTGTCTAAAGCCAGTTCAGCAAATGTCCGTAGCTGGGCGCTTGTTTCAGACACGGCTCTTAGCTGGGCAAACCATAGCGCAAGCATCACCGGCAGCATAACTACCATGATGATCCCTACCACCCTGAGCATCTTGCGCCGCGCGCTACGATTCATTTCCCGCCCTATATCCCTGCATGTTGTACGCCTGTAGTAATGAAGGCCGGATGCTGTGTTAAACAGGTGATTACGTTGCATGAATCATGCGAAGTTAGCAACTGACTTTTCGTATTAAAAATCTTAAATTTCGTTATGACGATAATATTTTCCCGTAAGTGAAACTGTAAGTATTCGTTCCGTTTCAATTAAGGAAAATAATTATCCAGCCCTCGAGGGCGGAGGGAAGATAACACAACAGACGATCGTTGATTAAGCCAAACTTCTGGCAGCATGAAAAAAGCGCACCTTTATCATGACGTTTTATGCTATTTACTGTGGGGCATTGTGTGCGTTGATTTATAAATAATCAGTCTTCGCCGCACTATTTTATGATTCGACTGAGCCCCCTCTTATAAAAACCGAATTTGAGGTATCACCACTAGCCCGATGGACGTTTCCGGCACGCTGGGGGGCGCCTCCTCGCGCGCCGAAGGCAGGGCCAGCCTGCACACACTCTTTACCGGAGGAATAAAAACCGTTTTTTGATCGCGCAGACACTGGCGAATAAATCAACAAATGTGATATAGTTCACACATATTCTGTAACGAGAAACACCGTTTCATTCAGGTCGTCTGTTTTGTAGAGGATGGGTTTATGGCAACCATTACTACCAGCATGGTTCTCCTGCGCTGGCCTTTGTTGAGTGCGGTACTGATGTTTTTGGCCAGCACGCTGAACATTCAGTTTCGTAAATCTGACTACGCGGGTCTCGCTGTCATCAGCACGCTGTTGGGGCTGGGTGCAGCATGTTGGTTTGCAACGGGGCTGCTTGGCATTACCCTGCTGGATATCGCCGCCGTCTGGGAAAATATCAAAGTGGTGATGGTTGAAGCGATGAGCCACACGCCACCAGACTGGCCAATGGTGATTACCTGATCCCTTTATGGAATAAAAAAACCCAGACGATGTCTGGGTTTTTTGTTTGAAGGACGCACAAATCAGAACGGAATGTCGTCGTCGAAATCCATTGGCGGTTCGTTAGACGGCGCCGGAGCAGACTGCTGCTGCGGACGAGACTGCGCGCCGCCGCTGAACTGGTTGCCGCCCTGTGGCTGCTGAGGCTGACCCCAGCCGCCCTGCTGCTGGCCGCCACCTGCTGGTGCGCCACCGCCCTGACGGCCACCCAGCATCTGCATGGTGCCGCCAACGTTAACCACGACTTCAGTGGTGTACTTCTCAGCACCGGACTGATCGGTCCATTTGCGGGTACGCAGCTGGCCTTCGATATAGACCTGAGAACCTTTACGCAGATACTCACCGGCCACTTCTGCCAGTTTGCCAAACAGCACAACGCGGTGCCATTCGGTCTGCTCTTTCATCTCACCGGTCGCTTTATCACGCCAGGATTCGGAAGTAGCCAGCGTAATGTTGGCAACTGCGCCACCACTCGGCATGTAGCGTACTTCCGGGTCCTGGCCCAGATTACCGACGAGAATCACCTTGTTTACGCCTCTGCTGGCCATGTTCGTGTCTCCTGAATACGTTTCTTAATAGTGTAAACGCGCGAGTGTACCATTTCCACGCTGCATTTTGATAGCTGCGAGATGGATTCCAGAGTTCTCGTGCGAACATAACATTGTTACACAGTCCGTCAGAAAATGCATTCCAATACTGTATATTCAAACAGGTCAAATTGTGTCATAATTAGCCGTTTCTGACAGCCGTTTGTCCTTCAAACAAACCAGGCAATCCGTGTTCCAACCGGGAAAGGTGAATGGATAAGATCGAAGTTCGGGGCGCCCGCACCCACAATCTCAAGAATATCAACCTGATAATCCCTCGCGACAAACTCATTGTCGTGACCGGGCTTTCGGGGTCTGGCAAATCCTCACTGGCTTTCGACACTCTGTATGCCGAAGGACAGCGTCGTTACGTTGAATCGCTCTCGGCGTACGCGCGTCAGTTCCTGTCGCTGATGGAAAAACCGGATGTCGACCACATTGAAGGGTTGTCTCCTGCTATCTCTATCGAGCAGAAGTCCACGTCGCATAACCCGCGCTCCACGGTCGGTACCATTACTGAAATTCATGACTACCTGCGTCTGCTGTATGCCCGCGTGGGTGAGCCGCGCTGCCCGGACCACGACGTCCCGCTGGCGGCACAGACCGTGAGCCAGATGGTGGATAACGTGCTGTCTCAGCCGGAAGGCAAACGCCTGATGCTGCTGGCGCCAATCATTAAAGAGCGTAAGGGTGAGCACACCAAAACGCTGGAGAACCTGGCAAGCCAGGGCTATATCCGCGCCCGTATTGACGGCGAAGTGTGTGACCTGTCCGACCCGCCCAAGCTGGAACTGCAGAAGAAGCATACCATTGAGGTGGTGATTGACCGCTTTAAGGTGCGTGACGATCTCGCCACGCGTCTCGCAGAATCGTTTGAAACGGCGCTGGAGCTCTCCGGCGGCACGGCCGTGGTTTCCGACATGGACGACCCGCAGGCGGAAGAGCTGCTCTTCTCCGCCAACTTTGCCTGCCCGATTTGCGGCTACAGCATGCGCGAGCTGGAACCGCGCCTGTTCTCGTTTAACAACCCGGCGGGCGCCTGCCCGACGTGTGACGGTCTGGGCGTCCAGCAGTATTTCGACCCGGACCGCGTGATCCAGAATCCGGAGCTGTCGCTGGCGGGTGGCGCCATTCGCGGCTGGGACAAGCGTAACTTCTATTACTTCCAGATGCTGAAGTCGCTGGCGGAGCACTACAAGTTCGACGTGGAAGCGCCGTGGGCCAGCCTGAGCCCGAACGTACACAAAGTGATCCTGTTCGGTTCTGGCAAAGAGAACATCGAGTTCAAGTATATGAACGATCGCGGCGATACCTCCGTGCGTCGCCACCCGTTCGAAGGGGTGCTGCACAATATGGAGCGCCGCTACAAAGAGACCGAATCCAGCGCGGTGCGCGAGGAGCTGGCGAAGTTCATCAGCAACCGCTCCTGCGCCACCTGCGAGGGCACGCGCCTGCGTCGCGAAGCGCGCCACGTGTTTGTGGAAAATACGGCGCTGCCGACCATCTCAGACATGAGCATCGGCCACGCGATGGACTTCTTCAATAACCTGAAGCTGTCCGGCCAGCGCGCCAAAATTGCTGAAAAAGTCTTGAAAGAGATTGGCGATCGCCTGAAGTTCCTGGTGAACGTCGGCCTGAACTACCTGACGCTTTCACGCTCGGCAGAAACGCTCTCCGGCGGTGAAGCCCAGCGTATTCGTCTGGCGAGCCAGATTGGCGCGGGCCTGGTGGGCGTGATGTACGTGCTGGATGAGCCGTCCATCGGCCTGCACCAGCGCGACAACGAGCGCCTGCTCGGCACCCTGGTCCACCTGCGTAACCTCGGCAACACGGTGATTGTGGTGGAGCACGACGAAGACGCGATCCGCGCCGCAGACCACGTGATCGACATCGGCCCGGGCGCTGGCGTGCACGGCGGCCAGGTGGTGGCGGAAGGCACGCTGAAGGACATTATGGCGGTGCCCGAGTCGCTGACCGGCCAGTACATGAGCGGCAAGCGCAAGATTGAAGTACCAAAACAGCGCGTGGCGGCGAACCCGGAAAAAGTGCTGAAGCTGACCGGCGCGCGCGGCAACAACCTGAAAGACGTTACCCTGACGCTGCCGGTGGGCCTGTTTACCTGCATTACCGGCGTGTCCGGTTCCGGTAAGTCGACGCTGATCAACGATACGCTGTTCCCGATTGCTCAGACGGCGCTGAACGGCGCGACGCTGGCCGAACCGGCACCGTACCGCGACATCCAGGGGCTGGAGCATTTCGATAAGGTTATCGACATCGACCAGAGCCCGATTGGCCGTACGCCACGCTCTAACCCGGCAACCTATACCGGTGTTTTCACGCCCGTACGTGAACTGTTTGCCGGTGTGCCGGAAGCGCGTTCACGCGGCTATACGCCAGGCCGTTTCAGCTTTAACGTGCGCGGCGGCCGCTGTGAAGCCTGCCAGGGCGACGGCGTGATCAAGGTTGAGATGCACTTCCTGCCGGATATCTACGTGCCGTGCGACCAGTGCAAAGGCAAGCGCTATAACCGCGAAACGCTGGAGATTAAGTACAAGGGCAAGACCATCCACGAAGTGCTGGATATGACCATCGAAGAGGCGCGTGAGTTCTTTGACGCCGTCCCTGCGCTGGCGCGTAAGCTGCAGACGCTGATGGACGTCGGCCTGACCTACATTCGTCTGGGGCAGTCCGCCACGACGCTGTCCGGCGGTGAAGCGCAGCGCGTGAAGCTGGCGCGCGAGCTGTCAAAACGCGGCACCGGCCAGACGCTGTATATCCTGGATGAGCCGACCACCGGTCTGCACTTTGCCGACATCCAGCAGCTGCTGGACGTGCTGCATCAGCTGCGCGATCAGGGCAACACCATCGTGGTCATCGAGCATAACCTGGACGTGATTAAAACCGCGGACTGGATTGTCGATCTTGGCCCGGAAGGCGGCAGCGGCGGCGGTGAAATCCTCGTCTCCGGTACGCCAGAGACCGTTGCAGAGTGCGAAGCCTCGCACACCGCGCGCTTCCTTAAACCGTTGCTGTAATTGTCACACGGAGAGTTGCTGTCGGGTCGTTTCCGGCAGCAGCTCAACCGCCTGCTGATAGGACGCGTCCACCAGGTAGTAAATTTGCGAGCCTGGAATCGATCCATCCAGATAGACGGTGCTCCAGTGCGCCTTATTGAGGTGCTGGCTCGGCCTCACGTCATCATGCTGCTGACGCAGTAAATCCGCCAGTTCAGGGCTGGTTTTCAGCGACGCCGCCGGACGGCCTTCTACCTCTTTCACCATCGCAAACAGCACATCCCCCACCTTAACCTGCGTGGCTTTCCAGTCGCTATGGACGCTCTGCTCCGCGCCGGGCTTGCTCATGCAGTACTGAAGTATCTCCGAAATTGTCATCTTTATTCCCCTTGTAGCGTGGCGATAATTTTACGCGAACCACCGTGAATGCGATGTTCTCCCAGCCAGATCCCCTGCCACGTGCCCAAAAGCAGCCGTCCGTTGTGGACCGGCAGCGTCAGCGATACGCCCAGCAGGGAAGATTTGATATGCGAAGGCATATCGTCCGCCCCCTCATAGTCATGCTCGTAGGGCGCGTTGTCCGGGACGCTCTTCAGAAAATGACGCTCCATGTCAGACCGGACGGTGGGATCGCAATTTTCATTCAGCGTGAGAGAGGCTGACGTGTGCTGAAGCAGCAGATGCAGCAAACCCGTTTTGACCCGCGACAGGTCGCGGAGCTGCCCGATGACCTCATCCGTCACCAGGTGAAAACCGCGTGGTTTAGCGCTTAAGGTCAGGGTCTGTTGGTACCACATCTGCTGCTCCGTAATGAAAGATGAATCTTTCTAAGTGTGCAGCAAGAAGGCGAAAGGTAAAACCCGCAGCAGCGAGATTTGATTAAAAAAGAGTCAAACTCGCTGCTAGCGGCTTAATACTCCGAGTTGACGATCACCTCTTCACCAAACTTTCCGGCCATCGGCAGCGGTCGATAGGTCGAGTTAGACGCGCGTAACACCCTGATCCCTCTGGCACCAGCATCCTGCGCGGCGGTAATGTCATTATCCGAATCGCCATAAAACACTTTGATGTTTTTCTTTTCCAGCCACTGGATTTTGGTGTTTTGCCCCTCTTTGTCACCCGCAAAAATGACCGGATTCATATTGGCAGCCGGGATCTGGAAATCGTCCTGCAGTGTTCTGGAGACGGTTTCCGTTTTGGTCTGGCTACGGCCGGTAACGAAGTAAATGCTGTCACCGCGCTTAACGTGCATAGCAATAAGCGCCCGGGCGACCTCTTTCGGGATGCTGTACTCGTCCCAGCCGTTATTCATTTTTTCCCAGAACTCCGGATTCTTCAGATACGCTTCGCTGTGCGGTGAATACATTTTTTTGCCGCGCCAGAAGCCAGGGCTTGAGAACAGCACGGTATCGTCAATGTCGAAGCCCACGGCCATTGGCGCGCGTCCCATCAGGCTGTTTTCGATTTGGGCCACGGAGACCCAGTGAATGGGCGCCTGCTCGGCAAGCATGGCGGCGGTGGTGCCGGTGTAAAGCGGCGTCGGCGCCGAGGCACGTGCGACGACGGCGCTATTAAGTGAGAACAATAAGCAGGCGGCGCTGAGCGCCAGTGTGATCTTGCGCATGTTTTCCCCTGAATATTCAGCTTGTTATCGTTTTATTTTGAGTGAATGGTCAAAAAACTATCCGACCTTAACCCCAGCGGGAGGTGAAGAGAAGGAGTTTTTGCTTATGAAGCGGAATAAAAAGAAGACGATCACAAAGTGTGGATGAGTGATGTAGGCCCGGTAAGGCGCAGCCGCCACCGGGCAAGATTTTCTGCGGCCTGATGCCCTCTCCCACAGGGAGAGGGCGATAATAAGTAGTGAGTACTTACATCACAGCTGCAAACGCCTGTGCCACGCGTTGAACGTTGCTGGCATTCAGGCCCGCCACGCACATACGGCCGCTGGCGATCAGGTAGACACCGAACTCTTCGCGCAGGCGATCGACCTGCGCCGCGCTCAGTCCGGTATAGCTGAACATCCCGCGCTGCTTGAGCAGATAGTCGAAGTTATGCCCTGGCACAGCCTCTTTCAGGACGTTAACCAGCGCCTGACGCATCGACAGGATGCGCTTACGCATCGCCTCCACTTCGGCAAGCCAGGAGGCTTTCAGCGTTTCGTCACCGAGAACCGTCGCCACTACCTGAGCACCAAAGTTTGGCGGGCTGGAGTAGATACGGCGCACCGTCGCTTTCAGCTGGCCCAGCACGCGGCCCGCCGCTTCGGCGTCTTCACACACCACGGACAGGCCACCAACGCGTTCACCGTACAGGGAGAAGATCTTAGAGAAGGAGTTACTCACCAGTACAGGCAGCCCGGCGCTGGCAGCGGCACGGATGGCATAGGCGTCTTCTTCCATACCCGCGCCAAAGCCCTGGTAGGCAATGTCGAGGAACGGGATTAGGTCGCGGGTCTTCAGCACCTCGATCACCGCATCCCACTGAGCATGGGTGAGATCCGCCCCGGTTGGGTTATGGCAGCATGGGTGCAGCAGCACAATACTGCGCGCTGGCAGCGTGTTCAGCTTTTCCAGCAGCGCGTCAACGCGCACGCCGTTCGTTTCGCTGTCGAACCACGGATAGGTCGCCACCTTAAAGCCCGCGCCCTCGAAGATCGCAACGTGGTTTTCCCACGTCGGGTCGCTGACCCACACGCCTGAATCCGGGAAGTATTTTTTCAGGAAGTCTGCACCGACTTTCAGCGCACCCGAGCCGCCCAGCGTCTGGATGGTCGCCACGCGTTTTTGCGCGAGCACAGCGTGATCGGCGCCGAACAGCAGCGGTGCAATGGTGTGGCGATAAGCGTTTAGCCCTTCCATCGGCAGATACAGAGAAGCGCCGTGTGGAACCGCGTTCAGACGCGCTTCGGCTTCGGCAACGGCTTTTAATTGAGGAATAATGCCATCCTCGTTGTAATACAGACCGATGCTGAGGTTCACTTTGTCGCTGCGAGGATCTTCTTTGAAACGCTCCATTAAGGAGAGGATAGGGTCGCCGGCATAGGCGTCAACTTTCTGAAACACGCGATGGTTCTCCGGAATTCGATGAGGCAGGGATTTCAACAATAAACCGGAAGCAGATGAAGGTCGAGAGCGATATCAGATCGGTCCCTGGATATATCGGCAAATGTGATCGATTCGCTCAGGCAGTGAGCCCCGCACGCGCAGAAAAGGAATATTTCGTGCCGACAGCTCTGCTTCATACCATACTTGCTGTCGGTGGCGAAACGCCTCGCCCTGCCGGGTGCCATCCTGCACAAACGGAAATTCATCTCCGCAAAGTACGACCAGCGCATAGTCTCGTTCAGCTAACTCCTTTAACGCCTGCGGCGCGCTGCCAAACTGATCGAGTGCGTAAAACAGGGTCGTTAAAGGTGAGGTATCACAGACCAGATAAGGCGCCGTGCAGGCTAATGCTTCCCGACGTACTTGCTCGCGGGCAATATGCAGCAAATCCTCCCGATCCAGGATACCGTTCTTCGCTTCCCAGTGTTCACGGCCATACTCTGCAACGTACGGAACGTTTAGCGTCTGCGCCAGAGCCTTTGCTAGCGTGCTTTTGCCCGTCGATTCTCCACCTAATAAGCAGATACGAAAAACAAAGCTGCGGTACACCTCTGGGGACATCATCTTACGATAACGATGAACATCAGAACGGATGAGCGTTCCCGAAGGGGCCTCTGGTCCCCGTTGACGCTGGAGACGCACGTGCGCAACCGGTCGTCCGAAACGCTGGCTCAGGACAGCGGCAAACCCGTCTCCATAGTCTTCGGCAGTAAATACCGCCTCTGGCTGACAGTGCAAAATGTCCTCACACAGCGTTGCAACATAATGCCGGTGAAGATCGTCATCAGCGTCATTCGGTGGCGGTGGCGCAAGGCAATATGCAGCCAACACATGCGGCGAAAGCACGAGGTGGCGACATTGCGGGAAGCGCGTTGTTAACCAGTTAAGCCGCTTTTCAGGTTCGTAACCGCGTATTTCCGGCGACGAATAGCTGATGATACAGACCGTCTCGCACTGCTCAAGTGCCGTATTGATAAGCGCTTCATGGCCTGCATGTAATGGTGCGAATTTGCCTACCACCAGGCCGTTGGCATACAGCGTCATTGCGCACGGATCTCCTTGCGCCACTGATACAGTCCGTGCCACGCATTAAACCAAAACACCAGATATAAACCGGCGGTCAGGTACAGTTCTCTCGTCGCGTACAGCGGTACTGCCAGCGTGTTAACGGCAAGCCAGATGTACCAGTTTTCCAGACGCCGTCCCATCAACATAAACTGAGCAAGAATGCTGAATGTCAAAATGATGGAGTCCAGCCAGGGGGCCCATGCATTGGTATAGAGATGCAATATCCACCCGTACGCCGCTGCTACGCTTACGGCGCAGGCTAAAAGCATAAAAAAATGTCCCGGTCTGGTACGACGAACAGGCAAGACCTCTCCATGATTGCCTTTAAGCCAATGCAGCCAGCCGGTTATGCTCGTTATGATGAAAAAGAACTGAAGGGTAACGTCAGCATAAAGCTGCACAGAATAGAAGACCCAGGCATAAAGCCCGCTACCGATGATGCCTATCCACCACGTATGGATATTGTTTCTGGCGGCCAGCCAGACGGAGAGAGCATAGGCCAGACATGCAGCGATTTCTGAAGGGGACATTATCCTTCCCTGGAATGAAATGTTAGTCGAGGTACTTCATCGCCACCCGCGACGTCAGGCGGGTGATAAGTTCGTAAGCACTCACTTTAGTGATTTCAACAATACGTTCAACGGGTAAACCTTCCCCCCACATCACCACATCGTCGCCGGGTTTATCCTGCGCTTCTGGCCCCAGATCGACGCAAATCATGTCCATCGCCACGCGGCCAACGATCTTCACCTCGCGACCGTTGACCAGCACCGGCGTACCCGTTGGTGCAGCGCGCGGATAGCCGTCGCCGTAGCCCATCGCCACCACGCCGAGACGCGTGTCGCGCTCGCTGGTCCAGGTGCCACCATAGCCCACCGGTTCACCGGCTTTGTGTTCACGCACGGCAATCAGAGTAGACACCAGAGACATGACTGGCTGGAAACCCATGTCCGGCCCCCAGGGTTTATTCTCCAACGGCGACACGCCGTAAAGAATGATGCCCGGTCTCGCCCAGTCGAAATGCGACTGCGGCCACAGCAGGATCCCGCCGGATGCGGCGATCGAGCGCATCCCCGGCTTGCCTTCGCAGAAGGTATTAAAGATATCCAGCTGTCGCTCGGTCGCACCGCACTCGGGCTCATCGGCACGGGCGAAGTGGCTGACAATATTCACCGGCTGGCGCACGTTTTTGCACCGGCATAAACGCTGATAAAACGCTTCGGCGCTTTCCGGACGTACGCCCAGACGGTGCATGCCCGTATCAAGCTTCATCCACACGGTCACCGGCTCGCTCAGCTCAGCGGTTTCCAGTGCGGCCAGCTGTTCTTCGTTGTGTACCGCCGTGTGCAGATGCTGATCCGCGATAGTTGGCAGATCGGCGGCTTCGAAAAAGCCTTCGAGGAGCAGAATCGGCTGGGTAATCCCCCCCGCGCGCAGGCGAAGGGCTTCTTCAAGACGGGCGACGCCAAAGGCGTCGGCATCGGGGAGCGTTCGCGCGGTCTCAAGAAGACCGTGTCCGTAAGCGTTCGCTTTCACGACTGCAACGAGCTTGCTGGCGGGTGCCAGTTCACGCAGACGTTGCAGGTTGTGTCGCAGAGCGCGGCGGTTAATGACAACAGTTGCCGCTTGCATTTGAATTCCTTAGAAATTACTCATCATCATATTGAGGACCGGCATAGTTGTCGAAACGCGACCACTGGCCGTTAAAGGTCAGACGCACCGTCCCGATCGGGCCGTTACGTTGTTTACCAATAATAATTTCGGCGATCCCTTTCAGGTCGCTGTTCTCGTGATAAACCTCATCACGGTAGATAAACATGATTAAGTCGGCATCCTGCTCGATCGAGCCGGATTCACGCAGGTCGGAGTTGACCGGACGTTTGTCGGCACGTTGTTCCAGAGAGCGGTTAAGCTGCGACAGCGCCACCACCGGCACGTGCAGCTCTTTGGCTAACGCCTTGAGCGAGCGGGAAATTTCGGCGATCTCCAGCGTACGGTTGTCGGAGAGCGACGGGACGCGCATCAGCTGAAGGTAGTCGATCATGATAAGGCCGATACCGCCGTGTTCGCGGGCGATACGACGCGCGCGGGAACGGACTTCCGTCGGCGTCAGGCCGGAGGAGTCATCAATATAGATGTTACGTTTTTCCAGCAGAATGCCCATGGTGCCGGAGATGCGCGCCCAGTCCTCATCGTCGAGCTGACCGGTACGGATGCGGGTCTGGTCCACGCGCGACAGCGATGCCAGAGAACGCATCATGATCTGCTCGGAGGGCATCTCAAGGCTGAAAATCAGTACCGGCTTATCCTGCAACATCGCCGCATTTTCGACGAGGTTCATCGCAAATGTCGTTTTACCCATCGACGGACGCGCGGCGACGATAATCAAATCCGACGGCTGCAGACCGGCGGTTTTTTTGTTGAGATCGTCATAACCGGTGTTCACCCCGGTCACACCGTCGTGCGGCTGCTGGAACAGCTGTTCGATACGGGCAACGGTGGCGTCGAGGACGTCGGCGATATTTTTGGGGCCTTCGTCTTTGTTGGCGCGGCTTTCGGCGATTTTGAAGACGCGGGACTCGGCAAGGTCGAGCAGATCTTCACTGGTGCGACCCTGCGGATCAAAACCCGCTTCGGCGATCTCATTCGCCACCGAGATCATCTCTCGGACAACGGCGCGTTCACGCACGATGTCAGCATAAGCGCTGATGTTCGCCGCACTTGGCGTGTTTTTTGACAGTTCTGCCAGATAGGCAAACCCGCCGACGCTGTCCAGCTGTCCCTGACGCTCCAGCGATTCCGCGAGCGTGATCAGGTCAATCGGGCTACCCGACTCCTGCAGGCGCGCCATTTCGGTAAAGATATGACGGTGCGGACGGGTGTAGAAATCCTCGGACACCACGCGCTCGGCGACGTCGTCCCAGCGCTCGTTATCCAGCATTAAACCGCCCAACACCGACTGTTCCGCTTCAATCGAGTGCGGCGGGACTTTTAACCCTGCGACCTGGAAATCACGCTCGCGAGGTTCAGTCTGTTTGTTGAAGGGTTTGTTTCCTGCCATAGTGAATGGAGTTACCGAGATAAAGAGTGGGTCGAAAGATTACCACATTCTGGAGGAAGCATGGCAACACGTATTGAATTTCACAAGCATGGTGGCCCTGACGTACTCAACGCGGTGGAGTTCACCCCCACCGCGCCTGGCGAAAACGAAGTGCAGGTTGAAAACAAAGCCATCGGCATAAACTACATCGACACCTATATTCGCGGCGGGCTCTACCCGCCTCCGTCGATGCCGAGCGGACTGGGTACCGAGGCGGCCGGCGTCGTCGTCAAAGTGGGCAGCGCGGTTAAGCATATTAAAGAAGGCGACCGCGTGGTGTACGCGCAATCTCCGCTGGGCGCTTACAGCTCCGTCCACAACGTCCCGGCGGATAAAGCCGCCCTGCTGCCCAACGCCATCTCCTTTGAGCAGGCGGCGGCCTCCTTTCTGAAAGGGTTAACCGTTTACTACCTGCTGCGCAAAACCTATGAAATTAAACCCGACGAGCAGTTCCTGTTTCATGCCGCGGCGGGTGGCGTCGGGCTCATCGCCTGTCAGTGGGCAAAAGCGCTGGGCGCAAAACTGATCGGCACCGTGGGCAATGCCCAAAAAGCCCAGCGCGCGCTGCAGGCGGGCGCCTGGCAGGTGATTAACTACCGTGAAGAGAGCATTGTCGAACGGCTGAAGGAGATCACCAGCGGCAAAAAGGTGCGCGTGGTGTATGACTCGGTAGGGAAAGATACCTGGGAAGCGTCGCTGGACTGCCTGCAGCGTCGTGGGCTGATGGTGAGCTTCGGGAATGCGTCAGGTGCTGTCACCGGCGTGAATCTCGGCATCCTGAACCAGAAAGGCTCGCTGTACGTCACGCGCCCTTCCCTGCAGGGCTACATCACCAACCGGGAAGAACTTGAGGAAGCCAGCAACGAGCTGTTCTCGCTGATCGCCAGCGGCGTCATTAAGGTGGATGTGGCAGAAGCGCAGAAATACCCGCTAGCCGATGCGCAGCGTGCGCATGAGGTGCTGGAGAGCCGGGCAACGCAGGGGTCGAGTTTATTGATTCCCTGAGCCCCAAAAAGAAATTGGGCTTCCCGTGGGAAGCCCTTTCTTTTTTTAGTTCGGCTGTATGTAGGGTACAGCGCGATGAATTCTTTAACGGCAGTCATAGTGACAGATTCGATAAGTAAATCCTATTCTGTTCTAAGCCAGGCTGCCGGAAAAGTTACAACTCTGTGACGAACCCCTCAATACCTTAGTAACGAAAGCGGTTATTGCGCTGATAACTGGGCACTTTTGGCGATTTAATCGCCCGTATCACCCACACCACCGCCACGGCCAGCAGTAACCACGGCAGCAGTTTGATCGTCAGGGCAAACAATCCGCCAATAAACATGACGACCGTCGCCACCACGATAGCCGCCAGAATGCCGAGCAGCGAAATGCCCGTTGCTAACAGCATGACAAAAAAGCCAATCACAAAAAGTAGTTCCAGCATGGTGCTCTCCCACGAGTTCCCGAATGATGCTGCAAACATTACAAGAATCATGCCAGACATAACATGTTGTTCTTAAAGCAAAACGCCCCGCGAGAATTCGCAGGGCGTGGTGAATTTGACGAACTTTTAGCGAAAGTTATCGCTTGTCCGCCACCAGGCGCAACGCATGTTCCAGCACCTCAATATCGGCCCCGGCTTTATGCGCGTTTTCGCTCAGGTAGCGACGCCACTGACGCGCGCCCGGAATGCCCTGGAACAGCCCAAGCATATGGCGAGTGATATGGCCGAGATACGTACCGTTGCTCAGCTCGCGCTCAATGTAAGGATACATCGCACGCACGACGCCAACCGGATCGGTGTCTGCACCTTCGATGCCAAAGATTTCGCGATCGACCGTCGCCAGAATGCCCGGGTTCTGATACGCCTCGCGCCCGACCATCACCCCATCCATATGTTCGAGATGCGCTTTGGCCTCTTCCAGCGACTTGATGCCGCCGTTAATGGACATCGTCAGGTGCGGGAAGTCACGCTTCAGCTGATACACGCGCGGGTAGTCCAGCGGCGGGATTTCACGGTTCTCTTTCGGGCTCAGGCCGGAGAGCCAGGCTTTTCGCGCATGGATGATGAACATCTCGCATTCGCCCTTGCCGGAGACCGTATTGATGAAATCGCACAGGAATTCGTAGCTGTCCTGGTCGTCAATCCCGATACGGGTTTTGACCGTCACCGGAATGGAAACGACATCGCGCATCGCCTTGATACAGTCCGCCACCAGCTGCGCGTTCCCCATCAGGCAGGCGCCGAACATGCCGTTTTGCACGCGATCGGACGGGCAGCCAACGTTGAGGTTGATCTCGTCGTAGCCGCGCGCTTCAGCCAGCTTCGCGCACTGCGCCAGCGCGGCCGGATCGCTGCCGCCCAGCTGCAGGGCAACCGGATGCTCTTCTTCGCTATAGGCCAGATAGTCGCCCTTGCCGTGAATGATTGCGCCTGTGGTCACCATTTCGGTGTACAGCAGCGTATGGCGGGAGAGCTGGCGCAGGAAATAGCGGCAGTGTCTGTCCGTCCAGTCGAGCATTGGCGCAATGGAAAAACGGTGTGCAGGGAAAGCGGTCTGTAATTCTGACGACATGGCGAAGTTTTAAGCATCTGGTGGAAAAGGGGCGCTACTATAGCACAAAGAAAAGCCGGAGGCGCAGCGCCTCCGGTGGACTTTAGAACGTCATGCTCAGCTGAGCCCCTGCGCCCCAGGTTTCGTCTTCACCGTACAGGCCCATCAGGTCAACATGCACGGTGCTAAACGGCGCGAAACCGACACCGCCGGTAAAGACATTGCTGTCGTTACCCTTCACGTCGGCACGATAACCCGCACGCACCGCCAGCCAGCTCAGCGGCGTCACCTCGGCACCGACACCCACGTACTGCGACGTATCTTCGCTCTTGAAGCCTTTGGTTTCGGTCAGATCGCCATCGGCGGTCAGCGTCACCAGGTCATTGTGCCAGGCAGCACCGGCGGTCACCAGCGGACGGATCTGATAGGTGTCTTTATAGCTCACCACTTCTCCCGTACGGCCGTTGCGAATACGGATGTCTTTGGTGTCGATATCACGCGACATCAGGTTTTGTCCGCTCACGCCCACGGTCCAGTGTTCGCCGAAATCGGCCGCAATACCGGCATCCACGTTGAAGCCCGTATCGTCAGTGCGGTAGCGGCTGTCGTTCCACTTGTTACTGTCGTAATCGTAGATTGACGTGGTGTAGTTATAGACCCAGGTTTTTTGCAGTTTTGGCGTAACCCCCACGGAAACCGGGACGCCACCCAGATCGAACTGACGGGCAACAGCAACACCGTAATCGGAGACTATCGCCGCCCGGCCGGATGCCGTTGAGTTGAGGTTTTTGGTGATCTGATCCGTACCATTCAGCGCAGCGTCCAGCGCGACACCGGCAGCCACGACATTGCTTCGTTGAATACGGCGAAGGTAATCAATATCTTGCTGATCGATAGACGAGCTCACCCGGCCATGGGCATAGCCTTTCGCCATGAAGGCTACCGAAAGGACATCGTTAGGGATACTCACCGCAAGCCCTGCCCCTGCCGTTGCGCGTGCGGTTTTGCCTTTGAGATAGTCCAGCTCATCGGCCAGATCTTTGGCCGCGCCCTGGAATTGATTAATGGAACCTAATGGATTGGTGATAATTTCTCGTGGCGTGAGATTATCAACCACATCCTTGTAGTGATTAATTTTGTCGTTGATGTTATCAATCTCGTCCTGAAGATTGTCTTCATCCGTGATTTGCGCGCCAACCGAAGGCAATATGACCGTCACATCATCGTCCGGTTTTGCCTTTGCCAGCAGCGCGGGGTTGATTAACGCCCCACTACCATAGCTTCCCGAAGCCACGCCGGTGCCACCCATTGCGTCGCTGCGTGATTCTGTCCAGGTATTGGCTGCTCCCGCCTGATTTGCCATAAACAAGGAGACAGCAATGCTAACCACCGAAAATTTAAAATTTTTTTTCACAGTATGCCCGTTATAGTCTGTTATGAAATAACCCCTGTCTGTTATCACCCAAACAGGAACGAACTATTGCTGTGAATAAGTAGTAAAAGACCCGCTATTTCTTTCCCTAAGTAAAACTCCCTTACGGCCTGTTATATTTTGTGACGGCCCTCAATATTTATAGAAGAGGAAATTATTTTTTCCCAGGTTTTCCATCATGCGGCCCAAAAAACTGCGGGGGATGATCTACCCAGCGATCTTCCCGCGTGGCGGCATACACGGGGTTGAGCGGGTAGTAGATGCGGTTGTGCTTCTTATTGGCCTCGCCAACGACCAGGAGCCGAACCTCATCGTCCGTGTTGTTGATAAAGGTATGACAGATGCCGGTTCCGGCGGGAAAACCTACGCTGTCGCCAGGCTCCAGCTTCCACAAGTAGCCGTTAATCCAGGCTTCAGGGTAGCCTTCGAGTACGTAAACAAACTCTTCTTCGTCGCTCTCCGCATGCGGATAGGACGTTCTGCGCCCAGGCGGCAGGCGCTCATGATGGATGCCAATACGCCCGAGCCCAAGCCTGCGAGCCAGCGGAGCACCAATGGAAAACAGCTCATCGCTGTCGGGGTAGGTCGAGTCATCCGCGCCTTCCACGTCGCGCCAGTGTCGAATGCAGTCAGGTCTTTTCATTCTGGTTCTCCCGGTTTTCGATGGGTCAGGTATAGCACAGACTGGCGGATCTCGGTGTTTTTAGCAGAACATGATAAAGTGAAGGTTTTCCGTCCTATAACATCCGGGGTGCTACATGGATAAGTCCACAAAAGAGCTGTTAGCGCAGGCCGAAAAGCTGTGTGCGCAACGCAATGTGCGCCTGACTCCGCAGCGCCTTGAAGTATTACGTCTGATGAGCCTGCAGCAGGGTGCCATCAGCGCCTACGATCTGCTGGATCTACTCCGCGAAAGCGAGCCGCAGGCAAAGCCGCCGACGGTCTATCGCGCGCTGGATTTCCTGCTTGAACAAGGGTTCGTGCACAAGGTGGAATCCACCAACAGCTATGTGCTATGCCATCTGTTCGATCAGCCCACCCACACATCGGCGATGTTTATCTGTGACCGCTGCGGCGTGGTGAAAGAAGAGGCTGCGGAAGGCGTGGAAGATATTATGCATACGCTGGCAGCGAAAATGGGCTTTGCCCTGCGTCATAACGTGATTGAAGCGCACGGGCTCTGTTCCGCGTGCGTGGAGGTGGAAGCCTGTCGCCATCAGGACGCGTGTCAGCACGACCACTCTATCCTGGTTAAGAAAAAGCCGCGTTAGCGGCAAAAGAAAAGGCGGCTCATGGCCGCCCTCAGGGTGTACTTCCTTATACTTTCGGGTGTAGCCCGGTTACCAGCGGTAGTCGTTGCGTTTTTCCCAGTCGCCCACTTCTTTTTCCGCCTGGTCTTTTGCGTAGCCGTAACGCTCCTGGATTTTACCGACAAGCTGATCGCGTTTACCTTCGATGACGGTCATGTCGTCATCCGTCAGCTTACCCCACTGTTCTTTCGCTTTACCTTTGAACTGCTTCCAGTTGCCGCCGATTTCGTCTTTATTCATCATCGTGTCCTCTTCGTTAAGCGTCGGGTCGTAACGTCCGTTACGTTCTTTTCTGCTGGACGTGATAATTATTGTAGTTAAGGATTCCGTGGTTAATTTCATATTCGGAATCTTTAACCGTCACGATATATCGGAGCGCGAGGGAAACCAGGTATTGTTTTGCCAGTGTCGGTGCCAGATAAACGCCAGCGATAATCCGCGCAACGAGAGGAAGACGGCCAGGGCCAGCCATAAACCATGATTCCCCAGCCAGGGGAGCGTCAGGAGCGTCAGGCCAAATCCGGCCGCCGCGACAGCCATACTGTTGCGCATTTCGGCTCCGCGCGTCGCCCCAATAAACATGCCGTCCAGCAGATAACACCAGACGCCAACCACCGGTAAGACGACTTGCCAGATGAGATAGTGGCTCGCCAGCTCGCGCAGCGCAGGGAGAGAGGTAAGCAATGCAACGATTTGCTCACCGAAGCAGGCGTAAACCAGACCAAAGGCCAGCGCCACCAGCCCCGACTGACGGCAGGCAGCCCGCCACACCTCCCGAAGCTGCCCGCTTTCGCGCGCGCCGTACGCCTGCCCGGAATGCGCTTCAACCGCGTAGGCAAATCCGTCCAGCGCATAGGCGGTAAAGGTCAGAAGCGTCATCAATACCGCATTCACCGCAACGATTTCCGGCCCCAGTCGAGCCCCGAAAACCGTCAGCGCACCAAAGCAGAGCTGAAGAAGAAGCGAGCGCAACATGATGTCACGGTTGAGCGCCAGCAGCTTACGGATATTGCCGCGCCATGCGGTTTTGAGCAGCGCCAGGGAGATCCCGCGCATGGCCAGCACACGCCGGACCATCCACAAGCCAATGATAAAGGTCCCGTATTCGGCAATCGCCGTCGCCAGCGCCGCGCCCTGCACGTTCATATGCAGACCCATGACCAGCCAGACGTCCAGAACAATGTTGAGCAGATTACCCACCACCAGCAAAATCACGGGCGCGCGGGCGTACTGCACGCCCAGTAGCCACCCCAGCAGAACCAGGTTTGCCAGCGAGGCGGGTGCGCTGAGCCAGCGGATTTCCAGGAACCGTCGCGCCTGCGCCAGTACCGCTTCGCTGCCACCGACGATATGAAGCGCAAGATCGATCAGGGGGGCCCGCAATACAACGATTAACGCACCCGCGCCAAGCGCGAGGATCAGCGGCTGCACCAGTGCGCGCGCCAGACGCAGCGGATCTTTCGCGCCATAAGCCTGTGCGGTAAGACCGGTGGTACTCATGCGCAAAAAGAGCAGCAGCATAAACAGGAAGCTGGTTGCCGTCGCGCCAATCGCCACGCCGCCAAGATAAACCGGTGAATCAAGATGGCCTATAACGGCAGTATCAACCAGCCCCAGCAAGGGCACGGTAATATTGGAGAAAATCATCGGCAGAGCAAGACGCCACAATGCCTTATCGGATGCCGTCAGCAGTGACATGAAAGATACCGGGAGTGGGGAATGAATCAGGCTACAGCGGTGCCATAGCCTGTCAGGAAGAGATTACAGCCATTCACCGTTGCGAATCACGCCTACCGCCAGACCTTCAATAGAGAAGCTCTGTTCGCGGAGGTCGACCACAATCGGGGTGAACTCGCTGTTTTCGGGCAGCAACTGAACAGTGTTACCCTGCTTTTTCAGACGCTTAACGGTCACTTCGTCATCAATGCGTGCGACCACGACCTGGCCGTTTCGCACGTCCTGAGTTTTATGCACCGCAAGCAGATCGCCATCAAGAATGCCGATGTCTTTCATCGACATGCCGCTGACGCGCAGCAGGAAATCAGCGCTCGGTTTGAACATGCCGGGATCGACCTGGTAGTGACCTTCAATATGCTGTTGTGCCAGCAGCGGCTCACCTGCAGCAACACGACCTATCAGCGGAATGCCCGTCTCTTCTTCCACCAGCAGGCGGATACCACGCGACGCGCCTGACACAATCTCAATCACACCCTTACGCGCCAGCGCTTTCAGGTGTTCCTCGGCAGCATTCGGAGAACGGAAGCCCAGACGCTGCGCGATTTCCGCACGCGTGGGTGGCATACCCGTCTGGCCGATATGATCCCGAATGAGATCAAACACCTCTTGCTGCCTGGTCGTTAACGCTTTCATTCCGCCCCCTGGGTGTATATACAGTTATGCTGTGAGTATATACAGTCAAAGGCGATTTTGGAACCAAAAACTGCACAAAAAACCAGGGACTTAATTATTCCTCGAGGCTCATCGGAAATGTGACCAAAGCAGGGTGACCCAGGTGATAACGGCAGTGATAATCGCCAGCAACACGGCAGCAGAGCCCATGTCTTTTGCACGGCCAGAAAGCTCATGGAAATCGGAACCAATGCGATCAACAACGGCCTCAATAGCGCTATTAAGAATTTCCACTATCATCACCAGAAGTACGGAACCGATAAGCAGTACGCGGGTAATCGCATCAACATCAAGGAAACAGGCGACGATCACCGCGACGATTGCGGCAACGCCCTCCTGGCGAAAAGCGGCTTCGTTGACCCATGCGGCACGGAACCCTTTCCATGAATAGCCGGCGGCTTTGATGATACGCGTTAACCCAGTGGTATTATTGGCCATTAAAAGAACCTTTTTTAAAAAAGAGCGTCATTAACATGAGGCGGAGCGCGTTTCGCTACAGCCTGAAGTATGACGGGTAACAACAGAAATTTTGCGCGCTTTCTGTTATCCTTGCGCCGCAATTGCATTATTAACCAGAGGCTTTACATCGTTTATGTCCGGCTGGCCACGAATTTACTACAAATTACTTAATTTACCATTAAGCATCCTGGTAAAAAGCAAGTCTATCCCAGCAGAACCCGCGCTGGAACTGGGGCTCGATACGTCGCGCCCTATTATGTACGTTTTGCCTTATAACTCGAAGGCAGACTTACTGACGCTTCGCGCCCAGTGTCTGGCGCATGACTTACCTGACCCGCTTGAACCGCTGGAAGTTGACGGTACGCTGCTGCCGCGCTACGTCTTCATCCACGGCGGGCCGCGCGTGTTTACCTATTACACGCCGAAAGAAGAGTCCATCAAGCTGTTCCATGACTATCTCGACCTGCACCGCAGCAACCCCGATCTGGATGTGCAGATGGTGCCGGTATCGGTGATGTTTGGTCGTCGTCCGGGTCGTGAAAAAGGCGAAGAGAATCCGCCGCTGCGCATGCTTAACGGCATCCAGAAGTTCTTCGCGGTCTCCTGGCTGGGACGCGACAGCTTTGTGCGCTTCTCCCCTTCCGTTTCGCTGCGTCGCATGGCGGATGAGCACGGCACCGACAAGATCATCGCGCAAAAACTGGCGCGCGTGGCGCGTATGCACTTCGCCCGTCAGCGCCTGGCGGCCGTAGGGCCACGCCTTCCGGCGCGTCAGGACCTGTTCAACAAGCTGCTGGCCTCCAAAGCGATCGCCCGCGCCGTTGAAGACGAAGCGCGAAGCAAGAAAATTTCGCATGAGAAAGCTCAGCAGAACGCCATTGCGCTGATGGAAGAGATCGCAGCGAACTTCTCTTACGAGATGATTCGCCTGTCCGATCGTATTCTCGGCTTTACCTGGAACCGCCTGTATCAGGGCATCAACGTCCATAACGCTGAGCGTGTACGTCAGCTGGCGCACGATGGCCATGAGATTGTCTATGTCCCCTGCCACCGCAGCCACATGGACTACCTGCTCCTTTCCTACGTGCTCTATCACCAGGGGCTGGTGCCACCGCACATCGCAGCCGGTATCAACCTGAACTTCTGGCCCGCGGGCCCGATTTTCCGTCGCCTGGGCGCGTTCTTTATTCGTCGTACCTTCAAGGGCAACAAGCTCTACTCCACCGTGTTCCGCGAGTATCTTGGCGAGCTGTTCAGCCGCGGCTATTCCGTGGAATACTTCGTGGAGGGCGGTCGTTCCCGTACCGGTCGTCTGCTCGATCCGAAGACCGGCACGCTGTCGATGACCATCCAGGCCATGTTGCGCGGAGGCACCCGTCCGATCACGCTGGTGCCTATCTACATCGGCTACGAGCACGTGATGGAAGTGGGCACGTACGCGAAAGAGCTGCGCGGTGCGACCAAAGAGAAAGAGAGCCTGCCGCAGATGCTGCGCGGCTTGAGCAAGCTGCGCAATCTCGGTCAGGGCTACGTGAACTTCGGCGAGCCGATGCCGCTGATGACCTACCTGAACCATCATGTGCCGGAATGGCGCGAGTCCATCGATCCTATCGAAGCGGTGCGTCCTGCCTGGCTGACGCCAACGGTTAACGGCATCGCGTCCGAGCTGATGGTGCGCATTAACAACGCCGGTGCGGCTAACGCCATGAACCTCTGCTGTACGGCACTTCTGGCTTCACGTCAGCGTTCCCTGACCCGTGAACAGCTTACGGAGCAGCTGGATTGCTATCTGGACATGATGCGTAACGTGCCGTATTCGGTTGACTCGACCGTGCCTTCTGCAACCGCCAGTGAACTTATCGATCACGCGTTGCAGATGAACAAGTTTGAAGTGGAGAAGGACACGATCGGCGACATCATCATTCTGCCGCGCGAGCAGGCCGTTCTGATGACCTACTACCGCAACAACATCACGCATATGCTGATGCTGCCGTCGCTCATGGCCGCCATTATTACCCAGCATCGTCATATCTCCCGTCAGGAGCTATTGCGCCATCTTGAGACCATCTATCCAATGCTGAAAGCGGAGCTGTTCCTGCGCTGGAGTAAGGATGAGCTGGCGACAGAACTGGATAAGATGACGGAAGAGATGCGTCGCCAGGGGCTGATTACCCTGAACAACGACGAGCTGCACATCAATCCGTCACGCTCCCGCACCCTGCAGCTGCTGGCGGCCGGTGCGCGCGAAACGCTGCAGCGCTACGCCATCACGTTCTGGCTGCTGAGCGCGAACCCGTCCATCAACCGCGGTACGCTGGAGAAAGAGAGCCGGACGCTGGCCCAGCGCCTGTCCGTTCTGCACGGTATTAACGCCCCTGAATTCTTCGACAAAGCGGTCTTCAGTTCTCTGGTGCTGACGCTGCGCGATGAAGGCTTCATCAGCGATACGGGTGATGCCGAGCCGGAAGAGACGTTGAAGGTGTACCAGATGCTGGCAGAACTGATTACCTCGGACGTGCGCTTAACGATTGAGAGCGCCACGCAGGGCGAGTAACACAATGCCGGGTTATGGCCCGGCCTGACGCCCTGGATAATAAAAAGGCCCGGTAAGCGCTGACGCTACCGGGCCTTTTTTTGCCTTGTTAAATCATTGCATTTAGCTGAGCAGCGTAAAGGCAATCATCCCGACAATTGCACCCGTCGTGCCGAGGATAGTTTCCATCAGCGTCCAGGTTTTCAGGGTTTGCGCTTCGGTGGCGCCGGTAAACTTACCGAACAGCCAGAAGCCGGCGTCGTTAACGTGAGAGACCACAATCGAACCACCCGCGATACAAATAGAAAGCGCGGCCATCTGGGCACCGGAGTAGTTCAGCTGTTCAATCACCGGCATCACCAGACCCACGGCGGTTAAACACGCCACGGTGGCGGAACCCTGGATGATACGCACCGCCGCAGCCAGCACAAAGCAGGTGACCGCAATCGGCAAGCCCATCCCGGTCAGCGCTTCGCCCAGAGCCGGGCCCACGCCGGAATCCACCAGCACCTGCTTGAACACGCCGCCTGCACCGATCACCAGCAGGATAATCCCCGCAGGCTGCAGCGCCGCACCGCAGATCTCCATCACCCGGTCTTTTGGCATCCCCTGACGCATCGCCAGGCCGTAAATCGCCACCAGGCACGCCACCAGGATCGCCGTGAACGGATGACCAATGAACTCAAACCATTCGTAGGCGGTAGAACCGACCGGCACAAAGCGCGCGGCGATGGTTTTCAGGCCCACCAGCACCAGCGGCAGCAGGATCAGCGACAGGCTGAAGCCGAAGGATGGCATTTTGCCCTCGCCCAGGTGCGGCTCGGTAATGTCGTCCGGAATGTGCAGCTCAACGTAACGGCTGATGAAGTTGCCCCACAGCGGACCGGCGATAATCATCCCCGGGATTGCCGCGCACAGGCCAATCAGGATCATCCAGCCAAAGTCGGCGTGCATCTGGGAGGCCAGCAGCATCGGGGCAGGCCCCGGCAGCAGAAACGCTGCGGCTGCCGCCACGCCCGCAAACAGCGGAATGACCAGCTTCACGAGGTTAGTACCGGTATGGCGCGCCATGGAGAATGCGACGCTTATCAGCAGCACAACGGCCACTTCGAAGAACAGCGGCAGCGCGCAAATCAGACCGGCCAGACCAATCGCGTAGTGCGCGCGGCTGTGGCCAAAGGATTTCAGCATCTTGACGGCAATCTGGTCGACCGCGCCCGTCTCGTGCAAAATCTTGCCAAACATCGCGCCCAGCGCGACCACAATCGCCAGGAAGCCCAGCGTACCGCCCATCCCTTTTTCCATTGTCGCGGCGATCTTGTCGAGCGGCATACCGGAAAAGAGACCAGCACCAATAGAAACCACCATCAAAGCAACAAAGGCGTGCATGCGCGCCTTCATCACTAAAAACAGCAGCAGCAATACCGAACCCACTGCTGTCAAAACTAGCGTTAATGTACTCAAAACTTACTGCCTTTTATTAATGACCTCGATGGTGCTTGCAACAACACCCTCCAGTGACTGATCGATATCAACCACTAAGACGTCTTTTTCGTCTTCACCCGGCTCCTGCAGCGCTTCAAACTGCGTCACCAGCATCTGGGTTTTGAAGAAGTGACCTTTGCGCGCCTTCAGGCGGCTTTCAATCACCTCGAAATCTCCTTTCAGGTAGATGAAAGAGAGGTTTGGGTTGCCGTCGCGCAGCAGGTCGCGATAGGTTTTTTTCAGCGCGGAGCAGACGATCAGGGAGACTTTGTTAGTGCGCTGCATCGCGAACGCGGCGTCATTCAGCGCCTGCAACCACGGTTTGCGGTCGTCGTCGTTCAGCGGCTCGCCGGAGGCCATTTTCATGATGTTGCTGCGCGGATGGAGGAAGTCGCCATCAAGAAACGCAGCCTGGAGTTGATGCGCCACTTCGCTGGCCACGGCTGATTTCCCGCTACCGGAAACGCCCATCAGGACGTAGACGTGGTGATCGTGATTAGTCGTGCTCAAAGGGTGTCCCTCAGTCAATTGTTACGGGTAACAGTTATCGGTAACATTGTCCTGCCGGGGCAAAAGAGAAGCAATATCCAAACGTGCGCGAAGTGAATAAGTGTGAGCTACTTCAAATTTGTCAGTTCAAATAGATCCACCCGGTGACAAGGTGAAACCTAAATCTAACATTTTCGGCGTAACCGTCTCGCCACGAATGCGCGCCAGCAGGCGTTCTGCGCCAATGCGGCCCATACGTTCACGCGGCGTCAGGACGCTCGCCAGACGCGGCTCCATCACCTGACCGATGTCATGGCCGTGGAAACCGGCGATCGCCATATCATCAGGGATCTTCAGCCCCAGACGCTGGCACTCAAACGCTGCGCCGACCGCAAGGTCATCGTTGGTACAGAAAATACCGTCCAGTTGCGGATACTCGCGTCGCGCCTGACGCATCAGCTCAATACCCGACGTATAGGAAGAGGACTGCTCCACCATCACGCTGTACGGGGTTAAGTTCGCGTCGAGCATCGCCTGCTCGTATCCCTTCTGTTTGATGATAGTACGTTCATCAAGACGCGCACCCAGATAGGCGATATGACGATGCCCGCGGGCGATAATGGCCGCCGTCATCTGGCGCGCCGCTTCGAAGTTATCAAACCCCACGGCGATGTCGAGGCACGGCGACTGGCTGTCCATCAGCTCCACGACCGGGATACCGGCCACTTCAATCATTTTGAGCGTGCGGGCAGTGTGGGTTCGTTCGGTTAAAATCAGGCCGTCAATGTTCCAGGAAAGCATCGATTCAAGACGTTCCTCTTCGAGTTCCGGCTTGTACCCGTAGTGGGCGAGCATGGTCTGGTAACCAAACGCATCGGTGACGCTTTCAATTCCACGTAATACTTCGGCGAAAACCTGGTTGGTCAAAGAAGGAAGCAGAACGCCCACCGCGCGGCTGGTCGCATTCGAGAGAATATCGGGTGCACGGTTGGGGATGTAACCCAGTTCATCAAGGGCAGCGGCAATCTTGCCACGTAACGCCACGGAAACCTGTTCCGGGTTACGTAAAAAACGGCTGACCGTCATTTTGGTCACACCGACGCGATCGGCGACATCCTGAAGTACGGGGCGTTTCTTTTTCATCGTCCTGAGAAATCTTGAAGTGAGAGATTTGCTCAGTTTACCACGGACAAAGCCCATCCTTCCCCTGTCAAAGGGAAGGATGGGGATTTATTTATGTTTTATTACACCGGCGGCAGGTCAAACAGCAGAATTTCGCTTTCGCTGTCGGCATGCACGGAGATCGCCTGCTCATCCCAGATGGCCAGACCATCGGCGGTTGTCGCTTTGGTGCCGTTGATGGACACCTCCCCTTTCACCACCTGGATCCAGACGCGGCGGTTAGCGGCAATCTGATGCACGGACTGTTCATCTTTCGCCAGCGCCCAGCGGTACAGCTCCATATCCTGATGCACTTTCAGGGAACCTTCACGCGCATCCGGGGAGAGCACCAGCTGTTTACCCTGTTTGGCGTCGAAGCGGCGCTGCTCGTAGCGCGGCGTGATGCCGGTCTCTTCTGGAATGATCCAGATTTGATACAGGTGCAGTTTTTCCGTTTTGCTTGGGTTGTACTCAGAGTGACGCACCCCGGTACCCGCGCTCATAATCTGGAACTCGCCCGCCGGAACCTGCTCTTTGTTGCCCATGCTGTCCTGGTGCTCAACCGCGCCTTCTAGCACATAGGTCAGGATTTCCATGTCTTTGTGCGGGTGGGTACCAAAGCCCTGGCCTGCATCAATCACGTCGTCGTTAATCACGCGCAGTGCGGAGAAGCCCATGAAGTTCGGGTCGTAGTAGTCGGCAAACGAGAATGAATGCCATGAGTCCAGCCAGCCATGATTCGCGTGACCACGTTCGTTTGCTTTGCGTAAGTAGATCATTGTTTCACCCTCAGTTCGTTTCGATGGAGTAAGTGTGGACGCAAACGGCCAGGGATCATAGAGGGTGAAAATTGACTCCTCTGTTCAAAAATTGTGAACAAGTGCAGAGGAGCCGTTTTTGCTTATTTCGCGAGGGTTACCGTGGCAGGAGAAGCCTGTTCGAAGGCCCGCTCAAGGATTTCGAGGTTGGTCAAAACGTCAGATTCCTTGACGTAATTCGCCGTGCCGTTTGTGAGGGTCTCAAACAGCGCATCATAGACGCGGCCATAGTCGCCGGTTTCCGGCTTCAGCGTTTCTTTGACCGTCACGCCCTCATCGTTCACATACTCCAGCACGCCCACGGAATCGTCCGCCGCAAAGCCAGGTTCACCGGGCATGATATTGGCCTTCAGGCTGGTCTCCTGCTGGTCGATACCGTATTTGATAAACGAACCTTTTGTGCCGTGAACGATAAATTTCGGGTAGTCGATCTTCACCAGGTGGCTGGTTTTGACGATGGCCTTCAGGTCGCCGTAGAACAGCTGGGCTTCGAAGGTATCGTCCGGGTTGGCTTTATTGCGCAGGCTGCGAATGTCATACGCCACGTGGTCCGGGCGGCCAAACAGGGAGATGATCTGGTCCATGGTATGCACCCCCAGACCATAAAATGAACCATCCTGCGGCAGTCCGGGTTGGGTTTCCGCCACCGGGCGGTAGTAATCGAAGTGGCTTTCGATCTCCACAATGTCGCCGAGCTTGCCGCTTTCAATCGCTTTTTTTGCCGTCAGGAAGCAGCTGTCGAAGCGACGGTTCTGGTACGGCGTGACGGTCAGCCCTTTACTTTTCGCCAGCGCGAACAGCGCTTTCGCTTCGGCGATGGTCGGGGTGAACGGCTTTTCTACCAGCACGTTTTTACCCGCATTGAGCGCGCGTTTCGCATAGTCAAAATGGCTGTCGGCGTGGGTGCAGACAATCACCAGCGTGACCTGCGGATCGTTAAGCACCTCATCGAGATCGCTGGTGAAATGGATGTGGGAGTACTGCGGAGACTGCTCCTCCGGCTTCGCGCGGCGGCGGTAGATATGGGCCACATGCCAGCTGTCTTTACGGTGAAGCACATACGGCAGGTGGTAACGCGTGGTGCTTTTACCAAATCCAATAAATGCACAGTGTAGTGTCATGGCTCAGTCCTTTTGGAAGGTTACTGAGTCTAACCATAACAAAAAAAAGCCAGCTAAAAGCTGGCTAAAGTAATACTGGAAGCAATGTGAGCAATGTCGTGCTTTCAGGTTCCCGTAGCGGTCTTCCTGAATGCAGAGCAATAATAATCATTCTCATTCGCACTTGTCCAATACTTTTTGCAAAAAATAGCGGTTGACTCAAATTTTAAAGTCATTGATGTTGGAAGGGCCTTTTAACTGACTGAGGAACAAGGAATGAGTGAGATAGTGATACGCCACATCGAACCCAGCGATGCAGAAGCTTTACGTGACATCATGTCGCATCCTGATGTGTATCACGACACGCTACAGCTCCCTCATCCTTCTATGGAAATGTGGCACGAACGCGTTGCGACAAAACCAGGCCGGCGCCATCTCGTTGCCTGTCTGGACCAGCGCGTTATCGGGCATATGGCGCTGGACGTGATGGAAAACCCGCGTCGCAGCCATGTTGCCACATTCGGCATCAGCGTGGCTGCGGATATGCAGGGACGCGGCGTAGGCCGCAGGCTCATGAGCGAGATGATCAACCTGTGTGACAACTGGTTGCGCATTGAACGTATCGAACTGACGGTCTTTGCCGATAACCCCGCGGCTGTTGCCCTCTATAAAAATTTTGGTTTTGAAATCGAAGGGACCGGCAAGAAATTTGCCCTGCGCAACGGCGAATATGTGGACGCGTATTATATGGCGAGAATGAAGTAGTGATTTGCCGGGTGGCGGCTTCGCCTTACCCGGCCTACGTTCGTGCAGTTGTAGGCCCGGTAAGCGCAGCGCCACCGGGCAACACATCAATACCCCGCCGTCAAATCATCCACCGAACGCGGGTCTGATGCGCCAAACAGCGCTCCGTCCGGCCCCACCATAATGCTCTGGGTGCTGCCCATCGCCTCTTTCACCGCTACCTTCTGCCCACGCTGCTCAAGCAGTTTAATGGTGTCCGGGCTAAAGCCCTTCTCGACGCGCAGCTCGTCCGGCAGCCACTGGTGGTGGAAACGCGGGGCGTTAGTCGCTTCGGCGACGTTCATCCCAAAGTCGATGCTGTTCACCACCATCTGCAATACGGTGGTGATAATCCGGCTGCCGCCCGGGCTACCGGTTACCAGCCAGGTTTTGCCCTCTTTCACCACGATGGTGGGCGACATGGACGACAGCGGACGTTTCTTCGGCCCTACCGCATTCGCATCGCCGCCGACCAGCCCGTAGACGTTCGGCACGCCCGGCTTGGCAGAGAAGTCATCCATCTCGTTGTTCAGCAGAATGCCGCTATTGCCCGCCACAATCCCGGTTCCGAAGGTGGTGTTGAGCGTATAGGTCACCGCCACCGCGTTACCGTCTTTATCCACCACCGAGAAGTGGGTGGTCTGGTTGCTTTCATACGGTGCCAGCTTGCCGGGACGGATCTCGCTCGACGGCTTGGCCTTGTTGATATCGATCTGATCGGCAATGGATTTGGCGTACGCCTTGTTGGTCAGCGCCTGCCACGGCACCTTCACGAAGTCCGGATCGCCGAGATATTCCGAGCGGTCAGCGTAGGCGCGTTTTTCCGCCTCCGCCATTATCTGCATGGCATCCGCGCTGCCGAAGCCGAACTTGTGCATATCGAAGTTTTCGAGAATGTTGAGGATCTGCACGATGTGAATGCCCCCGGAAGACGGCGGCGGCATGGAGAAGACCTCGTACCCGCGGTAGGTGCCGCTAATCGGCTCGCGCTCCACCGCCTTGTAGTCCGCCAGATCCGCTTTGGTGATGAGCCCGCCGTTCTTCTGCATCTCTTGTGCAATCTGGTCGGCAATCGCCCCTTTGTAGAAGGCGTCCGGGCCGTGCTCCGCAATCAGCTCCAGGCTTTTGGCAAGGTTCTTCTGCACCAGCTTATCGCCCTTCTTCAGCGGTTCACCGTCTTTCCAGAAGATCGCCTTACTGTTTTCGTGATTGGGGATGACTTCGCTGCCGTAGGTTTTGAGGTCGTCTGCCAGGGCGTCATTCACCACAAAGCCCTCCCGCGCCAGCTTGATAGCAGGCTGAACCACCTTGTTCAGCGGCATCGTGCCGTATTTTTCCAGCGCCAGCGAGAAGCCCGCAACGGTGCCCGGCGTGCCGGAGGCCAGGTGCGAGGTCAGGGATTTTTTACTGTCCGGGTTGCCCTGGTCATCGAGGAACATGTCCCGTGACGCCTGAGAAGGCGCCATTTCACGGAAGTCGATGGCGGTGGTTTTCCCGTCTTTGGTGCGCAGCATCATAAAGCCGCCGCCGCCCAGGTTCCCCGCCTGCGGGTGCGTCACCGCCAGCGCATAGCCGACGGCGACCGCCGCATCCACCGCGTTACCGCCCTGCCTGAGAATATCGACGCCCACGCGGGTCGCCAGCGCATCCACCGACGCCACCATGCCGTGGGTTGCCCGCACGGGATGAAAGACATCTTCCTCCACGCCGTAAGAGACCGGAGGCGCCGCGGGCGGGTTGGCCGCCACGCTAAATGTACCGCCTGCCATCAGCGCGGCGAGGGCGACCCAGCGCAAAAACGTTGGTTTCATCATTATTGTTCTCCAGGTGAAGGGATCCATATTCCCCGCTTAAGCCTGGTTCACAACTCCTAAAAAATCATCGTCATGGTGAAATCAGGGTAAACTTAAGAGAGACCTCAAAAGGAGGAAATGACAATGAAACGCTTATTGATTCTTACGGCGCTGATCCCCTTTGCCGCGCTCGCACAGCCACTCAACACCATGAATAACCCTAACCAGCCGGGTTATGTCATCCCGAGCCAGCAGCGTATGCAGACCGAGATGATGAGCCAGCAACAGCAGCAAAAAGGGATGCTGAATCAGCAGCTGAGAACGCAGACCCAGATGCAGCAGCAAAGCCTGCAAAATCAGATGAATGCCAACACCCAGCGCGTGCAGCAGGGGCAGGTGCGCGAGCAGCCGCTGCCGAACAGAAACGGCGGAATGTTAGGTGGAATGACTTCGTCAGGCAGCGGACAGCAGCATATGCTGCCGCCGCAGTCGAATGGCAGTATGCTTAATCCGCAGAACTAAAGTGCGGGCCAATCAGGTCAATCGCATCGGTACAGATGCTGTCCACGCCCCAGCGCAGCAGTTCGGCTGCACGCTGGGGTTTATTGACGGTGTAAACCAGAATATGCAGTCCCGCGTCTTTCAGCATCTTCACCCGCGCCTCATCCAGCAGCTTGTGATTAAGATGAATAGAGACACACGCTAAGCGCGTCGTCAGCTCGCGCCAGTCCTCGCGCCACTCGTCCAGCAATAGCCCGCGCGGCAGTTCCGGCGCGGCCGCCTGTGCCGCCTCCAGCGCGTCGATTTCAAATGATGAGAGCAGCGGCGCGGTCATCCCTTCCCACAGCTCGCGCGCGGCAAGGGCGATCACTTTGCCGGTCAGCGGCCCGGTGCCGGTGGTCGGTTTGATTTCGATATTGGCCATCATGCCGTGCTGGCGACAGCGATCGGCCACTTCCGCCAGCAGCGGCAGCGGTTCGCCTTTGAATTCGCCGCTGTACCAGCTTCCGGCGTCGACTTTCAGCAGATCGCGCCACGGCAGCTCGCCCGCCACGCCCCAGCCGTTGCTGGTGCGTTCGAGGTTATCGTCATGCAGCAGGAAAATCTCGCCGTCTTTCGACAGCTTGGCGTCGAACTCGATCATGGTGTGGCCGTAACGCGCGCCAACATCAATCGCCGCCAGGGTGTTCTCCGGCGCCAGCTTACCGCCGCCGCGGTGGGCGACGACGTGGGGATAAGGCCAGTTGCTCATACTCGTTGTCCTGTTTCACCGTCAAAAAGGTGCAGATGATTTTCCGGCAGGTGCAGCCACAGCGTGCTGCCCGCTTTCGGGCGCTCCTGATGCGCCAGACGCACCACCATCTTTTGCTCGCCCCAGCGCCCATGCGCCAGGTTATCTGCACCCAACATCTCCAGCGTGTCCATCACCAGCGGCACGCCGCCTTCCGCCTGAGAGGTTAAACCGATATGTTCCGGGCGGATACCGAGCGTCATCTTACGCCCGGCGTAGCCACGATAGTACCAGTTGATCGGCAATGCCATCCCGCTTTCCAGCTCAAAGTGCGTGCCCGTGCTGCTGATGCGCCCTTCGAGCAGGTTCATCGCCGGGCTGCCGATAAAGCTCGCCACAAAGCGGGTGGCCGGTTTCTCGTAGACTTCTACGGGGGTACCAATCTGCTCGGCAACGCCTTTGTTCATCACCATCACGCGCTGGGCGAGGGTCATGGCCTCAACCTGATCGTGGGTAACGTACAGTGACGTGGTTTTCAGACGACGGTGCAGCTGCTGCAGCTCAAGACGCATCTGCACGCGCAGCTTGGCGTCGAGGTTAGAGAGCGGCTCATCGAACAGGAATACCGCCGGATCGCGCACGATGGCGCGTCCCATCGCCACGCGCTGGCGTTGGCCGCCGGAGAGTTCGCGCGGGCGGCGCTTGAGCAGGCCGTCCAGCTCCAGAATGCGCGCCGCTTCTTTCACGCGCTCCTCGATATGGCCTTTGCCCATGCCGCGGATTTTCAGCCCCCAGGCCATGTTCTCCTCCACGCTCATGTGCGGGTAGAGGGCGTAGTTCTGGAACACCATCGCGATGCCCCTGTCTTTCGGCTCCATCTCGGTGACGCGCTGGCGGTCAATCCAGATATCCCCGGACGTCACGCGCTCCAGCCCCGCCACCATGCGCAGCAGCGTAGATTTGCCGCAGCCGGACGGGCCGACCATCACGATAAACTCCCCGTCCGCCACGTCGAGCGTGAGCGGCTGAATCACCTGGGTTTTGCCGTCCCAGCTTTTGGTTACTGCCTGAAGTTTTAAACCTGCCATCTTATTTCTCGCTATCGACCAGGCCGCGGACAAACGCGCGCTGCATGGCTAAAACAATGACTACGGGTGGGATTAGGGTGAGCAGCATCGCCGCCATCACCTGGTTCCAGAGGGTGGTGCCTTCGCCGGTGGCAATCATGCCTTTGATGCCCGCCACGGCGGTGCCGAGGTTGACGTCCTGAATAATCAGCAGCGGCCACAGATACTGGTTCCAGCCGTAGATAAAGGTGATCACAAACAGCGCCGCAAGGTTGGTTTTCGACAGCGGCAGCACGATGTCGCGGAAGAAGCGCATCGGCGACGCGCCGTCGATGCGCGCGGCTTCAATCAGTTCGTCCGGCAGGGTCATAAAGAACTGGCGGAACAGGAAGGTGGCGGTCGCCGAGGCCATCAGCGGCAGGGTTAGGCCCGCGTAGCTGTCGAGCATCTTCAGGTTGGCGATCACTTCCACCGTCGGGAAGATACGCACCTCCACCGGCAGCATCAGGGTAATGAAGATCATCCAGAAGAAGAGGTTACGCAGCGGAAAGCGGAACCAGACGATGGCGAAGGCCGAGAGCATCGACACCGTAATTTTGCCGACGGTGATGCCAAACGCCATGATGAAGCTGTTGAGCATCATCAGCCAGAACGGCGCGCTGTTGGCGCCCACGCCCTGGGTCCAGATGGTCTTCATGTTCTCGAACAGATGCGTGCCTGGGATCAGCGTCATCGGCGTATCGAACACCGCTTTGGTGTCCAGCGTGGCGGCGACAAAGGCCACGTACAGTGGGAAGAGGATGACGATGATCCCCAGAATCAGCATGGTGTGGCTGAAAATCGTCAGCCCGCGACGGTTCTCAATCATTGGTAGCGCACCTTACTTTCAACATAGCGGAACTGCACCACCGTGAGGATGATGACGAGGAACATCAGCACCACCGACTGCGCGGCGGAGGCCGAGAGATCCAGCCCGGCGAAGCCTTCGCGGTAGATCTTATAGATAAGCGTGGTGGTCGCCTGCACCGGACCGCCTGCGGTGGCCGCATCGATCACCGGGAAGGTGTCGAAGAAGGCGTAGACGAGGTTAACCACCAGCAGGAAGAAGCTCACCGGGGCAATCAGCGGCAGCGACAGCCTGAAGAAGCGACGAATCGGCCCTGCGCCGTCAATGGCGGCGGCCTCCACCAGCGAACGCGGGATGGACTGCAGCGCGGCAAAGAAGAACAGGAAGTTGTAGCTGATCTGCTTCCACACCGAGGCGAACACCACCAGGAACATGGCCTGGCCGCTGTTCTGGGCGTGGTTCCAGTCGTAGCCGAACTCTGCCAGGAAATGGGTAATCAGCCCGCGCCCCGGGTTAAACAGGAAGATCCACAGCACGGCGGCGACGGCGGGCGCCACGGCGTACGGCAGCAGCATCAGGGTCTGATACAGGCGGCTGCCGCGCACCACGTAATCCACCAGCGCGGCGAAAAACAGCGAGGCAACAAGGCCGCTGACGGTGACCAGCGCGCTGAACCTGATCGTCGTCCAGAAGGCGTCCAGGTAGTAGCTGTCATGGAACAGCGCGGTAAAGTTGTCCAGCCCGACAAACTGGCTGGAGAGCCCAAACGGATCGACGCTTTGTACCGAGTACCACAGCGCTTCGCCCGCAGGCCAGATAAAGAAGATAACGGTGATGACCAGCTGAGGCGCGACCAGCAGGTACGGCAGCCAGCGGGAACGGAACACCGGACGGGATGATGACATTGAGATTGGGTTCCTGAACAGTGCCGGGTGGCGGCTACGCCTTACCCGGCCTACATGGGGCACATCGTAGGCCCGGTAAGCGCAGCGCCACCGGGCGAATCACGGATTACGATTTCGTCGACTGCTCAAAGCGGCGCAGCAGCTGATTTCCGCGCTCTACCGCGGAATCCAGCGCCTGCTGTGGCGTTTTCTTCCCGGTCCAGACGCTTTCCAGCTCTTCATCCACGATGGTGCGGATCTGCGGCATGTTGCCCAGACGCAGGCCTTTGGTGAACGGCAACGGCGGCTTGTTCAGCATCTGACGCGTCGCGATATCCGCGCCCGGGTTCTTGCTGTAGAAGCCCTGCTCGCGGGTCAGGTCATACGCGGCTTTGGTGATCGGCAGGTAGCCGGTCTTCTGGTGCCATTCGGCGGCGTTTTCCGGCTTCGCCAGGAAGTCGAGGAACTCGGCCACGCCTTTGTAGGTGCCCTTGTCTTTACCCTGCATCACCCACAGGCTCGCTCCGCCGATGATGGCGTTCTGCGGCGCGCCCTTCACGTCAGCGTCGTACGGCATCATGCCCACGCCGTAGTTGAATTTGGCGTAGTGACGGATATCCGCCAGCGAGCCGGACGAGGCGGTGGTAATGGCGCAATCGCCGTTGTAGAACTTCTCGGTGGATTCGTCTTTACGCCCGAAGTAGCTGAAGTCACCCTTCTTGTTGAGTTCTTCCAGCAGCGCGATGTGCTTCACCTGCTCCGGCTTGTTGAACTCCAGTACCGCGTCGGTGCCGTCGAAGCCGTTATTTTTGGTCGCCACCGGCAGGCCGTGCCAGGCGCTGAAGTTTTCGATCTGGATCCAGCCCTGCCAGCCGCTGGCGTAGCCGCACTTCATTCCCGCCGCTTTCAGCTTCGCAGTGTATTCGGCCAGGTCCTGCCAGGTTTTTGGCGGCTGCTCCGGGTCTAAACCGGCTTTCTTGAAGGCGTCTTTGTTGTAGTACAGCACCGGCGTGGAGCTGTTAAACGGCTGAGACAGCAGATGTCCGGTTTTGGAATCGGTGTAGTAACCCGCTACGGTTGGCACGAACTGGGATTCATCGAAGTTAATACCCGCTTCTTTGAACACTTCATACACCGGCTTGATGGCTTTGGAGGCCATCATGGTGGCGGTGCCCACTTCATAAACCTGTAACAGTGCAGGCGCGTTGCCGGTACGGAAGGCGGCGATGCCCGCGCTCAGGCTCTGCTCGTAGTTGCCTTTGTACACCGGCACAATTTTGTAATCCGGATGGGTGTCGTTGAAACGCTGCGCCAGGGAGTCAACTTCTTTACCCAACTCCCCTTCCATGGAATGCCAGAACGTAATGGTCGTCACAGCCATTGCGTTCGTCGCAAAAGCCAGACCCAATGCCAGACCCAAAGCTGTGTGTCGTAACGATGTCATTGTCATCTCTCTTATTGTGCCGGATGCGCGATATCACGCGTTTTATGCTCGCGAGGTAACATGACATGCTCGAATGACAGAAAAATAACTGTTTGTTTACAGATAAGTGACAGCAAAGGGTCAGGGGGATGATGGTTGTGTGAAGGGGTGTAGTGGTTAAAAAAGCCGGGTGGCGGCTACGCCTTACCCGGCCTGGTCGATCCCTGTAGGCCCGGTAAGCGCAGCGCCACCGGGCGATACAGACGGCTCAGCCGCCCAGGTAAGCGCTCCGCACCGCTTCGTTCGCCAGCAGTGCGTCTCCGGTATCCTCAAGCACCACGCGGCCGTTCTCCAGCACGTAGCCACGGTCAGCCAGCTTCAGCGCCTGGTTGGCGTTCTGCTCAACGAGGAAGATGGTCATCCCCTCTTTACGCAGCTGCTCAATGGTGTCGAAGATCTGCTGGATGATGATCGGCGCCAGGCCGAGCGACGGCTCATCCAGCAGCAGCAGGCGCGGCTGGCTCATCAGCGCGCGGCCGATCGCCAGCATCTGCTGTTCACCGCCGGACATGGTGCCCGCACGCTGGATGCGACGCTCCCACAGGCGCGGGAAGAGTTCGTACACCCACTTGATGCGGGTCTGGTATTCATCGCGGTGGGCGAAGAAGCCGCCCATCGCCAGGTTCTCTTCCACCGTCATACGCGAGAACACGCGACGCCCTTCCGGAACAATCGCCACCGCCTCGCGCATGATTCTGGCGGTCTGCCAGTCGGTAATGTCTTTGCCGTCAAACACAATCCGCCCGCTGGTGGCGCGCGGGTCACCGCACAGGGTGCCGAGCAGCGTGGTCTTACCCGCGCCGTTGGCGCCAATCAGGGTGACGATTTCACCCTGGTTGATATGCAGGCTGACGTCGTGCAGCGCCTGGATCTTGCCGTAGTGCGCATTGACCTTGTCGAACGTTAACATCGCTTTTTCCATCTTATGCCTCACCCAGGTATGCGCGGATCACGTCCGGGTTGTTGCGGATCTCTTCCGGCGTGCCGTTTGCCAGCGGCGTACCCTGGTTAACCACGTAGATACGGTCGGAAATGCCCATCACCAGCTTCATGTCATGCTCAATCAGCAGAATGGTGGTGTCGTGGTGATCGCGCAGTTCGGCAATCAACTCGTCCAGCTCTTTGGTCTCTTTCGGGTTGAGGCCCGCCGCCGGTTCGTCGAGCATGAGGATTTCCGGCTGCGTCACCATGCAGCGCACAATCTCCAGGCGACGCTGATCGCCGTAGGCCAGGTTGCTCGCCTGACGGTTGGCGTGCTGCAGCAGGCCAATGCGGTCGAGCCAGGTGGCGGCGCGATCGAGCGCTTCATCCTGGGCGCGGCGGAAGGCCGGGGTTTTCAGCAGGCCGGAGAACAGCCCGGTTTTCAGCTGCTGATGCTGCGCCACCAGCAGGTTCTCAATCACCGTCATCTCGCGGAACAGACGCACGTGCTGGAAGGTACGCACTACGCCCATGCGGGCAATCTGCTGGCCCGGCAGCCCTTCAAGATGCTGATCGCGCAGCATGATGGTGCCGCCCGTCGGCTTGTAGAAGCCGGTCAGGCAGTTAAAGACCGTGGTTTTCCCCGCGCCGTTCGGGCCAATCAGGGAGACAATCTCTTTCTTGTGCAAATCCAGATTCACGTTGTTGACCGCCAGCAGGCCGCCAAAACGCATCATCAGACCGTTAACGGATAATAATGGCTGACTCATGCCTGCTCTCCTTTCGCTTGCCCGTTCTTCAGCTTCAGCTGTGGACGGGTCATCGGCAGCAAGCCCTGCGGACGCCAGATCATCATCAGCACCATCAAACCACCCAGCATTAACATGCTGTATTCGTTAAAGTCGCGCATCAGCTCGCGCGAGACCACCAGCAGGATGGCCGCCAGGATAACGGCGAACTGCGAGCCCATCCCGCCCAGCACCACAATCGCCAGCACAAAGGCGGATTCGGCAAAGGTGAACGATTCCGGGCTGACGAAGCCCTGACGCGCGGCAAACAGCGTCCCGGCAAAACCGGCAAACGCGGCGCTGATGGTGAACGCGGTCAGCTTGATGCGGGTCGGGTTCAGGCCCAGGGAGCGGCAGGCGATCTCATCTTCGCGCAGCGCTTCCCACGCGCGGCCCAGCGGCATGCGCAGCAGGCGGTTAATCACGAACAGGGTGATGACCACCAGCAGCAGCGCCACCAGATAGAGCCAGATGACGCGGTCGGACGGGTCATACTTCACGCCGAAGAAGTTACTGAAGGTGTCCCAGCCGCCTTCGCGGGCGGTACGGCTGAACTCCAGGCCGAAGAAAGTTGGTTTCGGGATCTGGCTGATGCCGTTCGGGCCGCCGGTCACTTCGGTGTTGTTCAGCAGCAGGATACGGACGATTTCACCGAAGCCTAAGGTCACAATCGCCAGGTAGTCACCGCGCAGGCGCAGTACCGGGAAACCGAGCAGGAAGCCTGCGGCGGCAGAGACCAGCCCTGCCAGCGGCAGGCAGGTCCAGAAGCCGAGCCCGTAATAGTGGTTCAGCAGCGCGAAGGTGTAGGCGCCGATGGCGTAGAAGCCGCCGTAGCCCAGCACCAGCAGGCCTGAGAGCCCCACCACCACGTTCAGACCGAGACCGAGGATCACGTAGATCATGGTCAGGGTAGCGATATCCACGGTTCCACGAGACACAACGAACGGCCACGCCACGGCAGCCACCAGCAGCGCCACGAGGAACAGCTTCTGCTTAACGGTAGACCCGTCGATGGCCGGCAGGACGAATTTCGGCCCGGAGACGTTTTTCAGCGACTTCTGGAACAGCGGACGCAGCAGCTGGAACAGGAACACCACGGCGGTACCGATAAACACCCACTGCCAGCGGATGTCGGGGGCGGTATCCACCACCAGTTTGGTGCCATTCAGCTCAAGCTGGACGCCCATAAAGACGCCTGCCAGCACGAAGAACATGGCGGCAGAGAGCAGCGCCATTGCAAAATGCATCGGTTTCATACTTTCTCTACCTCCGGACGGCCCAGAATACCGGTAGGCATGACCAGCAGAACCAGAATCAGCAGGGCAAACGACACCACGTCTTTATATTCCGTGCTCAGGTACGCCGAAGAGAGCGCTTCCGCCACGCCCAGGATCAGGCCGCCAATCATCGCGCCCGGAATACTGCCGATACCGCCCAGCACCGCCGCGGTAAAAGCTTTCATCCCGGCCATAAAGCCGATGTACGGGTTGATCACGCCGTAGAACTGGCCGAGCAGCACGCCTGCGACGGCAGCCATCGCGGCGCCAATCACGAAGGTCAGGGCAATCACGCGGTCGGTGTTGATGCCGAGCAGGCTCGCCATCTTCAGGTCTTCTGCGCAGGCGCGGCAGGCGCGTCCCATCCGCGAGTAGCGGATGAACAGCGTCAGGGCCAGCATCGCAATAAAGGTCACGACCCAGATAACCAGCTGCATGGTGGTGATAGAGGCCGCGAAGTTTTCGCTGGCTCCCACAATCCACTGGCCGTTAAACAGGCTTGGCAGCGCCACGTCGCGCGAGCCTTCGGTCAGGCTGACGTAGTTTTGCAGGAAGATCGACATCCCGATGGCGGAAATCAGTGCAATCAGACGCTTGGAGCTGCGCACCGGCCGATAGGCCACGCGCTCGATGCTCCAGCCGTAGGCGCTGGCAATCACAATCGCGCCGACAAACCCGGCGGCGACCAGCAGCCAGCTGCTGTCGATGCCCATCATCATCAGGGCGGCGATAATCATAAAGGAGACATAGCTACCGATCATGTAGACCTCGCCGTGGGCGAAGTTGATCATGCCGATAATGCCGTAAACCATCGTATAGCCGATGGCGATCAGCGCGTAGGTGCTTCCCAGCGTGACGCCGTTAAACATCTGCTGCAGGAAATAGAGAAACTGCTCGGACATATGCAAACCTTTTTATACCCGCCCGTCATGCCGGGCGGTGGGATAATTATTTGGCGGCCGAAGACGAACCGTCGGCGTGCCACTTAAAGACACCAAACTCAAATCCCTTCAGATCGCCTTTCTCATCCCAGTTCAGCGGCCCAATCACGGTGTTCGCCCCGTGTGCTTTTAAATCTTTCACCAGATCCAGCGGTTCTTTGCTGCCGGTACGATCCAGCGCGGTGGCCAGAGACTGTACGGCGGCATAGGTGATCCAGACGTACGGACCACTCGGATCTTTCTTCTGCGCCTTGAGCGCATCCACGATAGCCTTGTTGGCCGGATCCTGGTCATAGCGTTTTGGCATCGTCACCAGCATGCCTTCGGCAGAATCCCCGGCGATGTTGGACAGGGAGGCATTGCCCACGCCCTCTGGCCCCATAAACTGAGTTTTCAGACCGGTGGCGCGCGCCTGACGCAGCATCTGCCCCATCTCCGGGTAGTAGCCGCCGTAGTAAACAAAGTCGATATTCTCTTTTTGCAGACGGGCGATCAGCGCGGAGAAGTCTTTCTCACCGGCGGTAATGCCGTCGAAGAAGACGATGTTCGCGCCGCCTTTTTTCAGGCCGTCCTGAACGGAGCGCGCCAGGCCTTCGCCGTACTGCTGCTTGTCATGAATAATGGCGATACGCTGCGGCTTGACGGTTTCAAGGATGTATTTGGCGGCGGTAGGCCCCTGAGAGGAGTCCAGACCGGCGGTGCGCATGATGTGCTGGTAGCCGCGCTGGGTCAGCTCAGGGTTAGTGGCGCCAGGGGTGATCATCAGAATGCCTTCATCTTCGTAGATGTCAGACGCCGGCTGGGTGGACGATGAGCACAGGTGGCCGATCACATACTGGATGCCATCGTTGACGATTTTGTTGGCGACCGCGACGGCCTGTTTCGGATCGCAGGCGTCGTCATACTCCACGCCCACCAGCTTGTCGCCCTTGATGCCGCCCTTAGCGTTGATGTCTTTGATGGCCTGGCGCGCACCGTTGAACTCCATGTCACCCCACTGGGCAACAGGGCCGGACATCGCCCCCACTACCGCAACTTTTATGTCTTCCGCCATGGCGGCATGCGAGATCGACAGTGCGACCATCCCCGCGATTAACGTCTTCGCGTTCCTTTTCATCTCTGAATCCCCATTCGTGATGTCGTGTTTATATTTTGTTTTATTATGGTTAAAAAGCATTCTGTACTTTTAATGAACAACGCTATTTTTACCAGTGCCTTTAATGGTTTAGCGCAGGTTTTTGTCAAAAACCAGACTAAAATCTCTATTTTTCAGGCGATTAAGCAAAGATAATATTCTGAAATCAGGCAGAGATAAACAAATAAAAGTGCAGTTTGCAGCATAAAATAACGGTACAAAGCGCCGAATAAATCACTGCCATTCAGGTTAAAATCCTGCTTATTTTTCGATCCATGTGTTTTCAAACTGCCCAACGCGTTGCCAAAAAACTAATCACCTGGCAAACGGCGATAAAAAGAGGAAGCCGCTGAGCGAATAAATTGAGTACACTGCCTCTACTCAATTTGATTTGGACAAGCAGCTAATGAAACTGACTATCGTGCGTCTGGTGACCTTTAGCGACCAGGATCATATCGACCTGGGCAAGATCTGGCCGGAATATTCCCCTTCGTCGCTGGCCGTCGACGAAAATCACCGTATCTATGCCGCGCGCTTTAACGAGCGTCTTCTGGCCGCCGTTCGCGTAACGCTGAGCGGCACGGAAGGGGCGCTGGACTCGCTGCGCGTGCGTGACGTGACCCGCCGTCGCGGCGTGGGGCAGTATTTAATTGAAGAAGTGCTCCGCGAAAACCCGGGCGTGACATCATGGTGGATGGCCGACGTGGGCGTGGAAGACCGCGGCGTGATGGCGGCGTTTATGCAGGCGTTAGGGTTTACGGCGCAGGAGAGCGGGTGGGAGAAGCGCTAAAAGAAAGCCGGGTGGCGGCTGCGCCTTGCCCGGCCTACAATTTCTACCGCATTTTCCCAAGCATTTCGTGTTGCAGGAAGGCGGCAAGTTATGAAATCCCCGGGAGCTTACATAAGTAAGTGACCGGGGTTGAATAACGCAGCCAACGCACCTGCGGCGCGAAAGGCGACGGGAAAATTATTTGGCGTCTGTCGCCGTGCCGTTCGCATGCCAGTCAAACACGCCGAACTCGAAGCCCTTCAGGTCGCCTTTCGTGTCCCAGGAGAGAGGCCCCATAACGGTTTCGACGGTGTTCGCTTTCAGCCAGGTGGCAATCTCAGCCGGATCGGCTGACTGGTTCAGGCCCGCCTGCAGCGACTGCAGCGCCGCGTAGGTGGTCCAGACGAACGCGCCGCTTGGATCCTGTTTCTTCGCCTTGATGGCATCTACGATAGGTTTGTTCGCAGGGACCTGGTCGTAGTTCTTCGGTTTGGTCACCAGCAGGCCTTCGGCGGATTCACCCGCGATGTTAGACAGAGAAACGTTCGCCACCCCTTCCGGGCCCATGAACTGGGTTTTCAGACCGGCCGCGCGCGCCTGGCGCAGGATCTGGCCCATTTCCGGGTGGTAGCCGCCGTAGTAAACAAAGTCGATATTCTCTTTCTTCAGACGCGCAACCAGCGTGGAGAAGTCTTTCTCACCGGCGGTGATCCCGTCGAAGAACACCACGTCGGCATTGGCTTTCTTAAGGTTGTCCTGCACTGAACGCGCCAGACCTTCACCGTACTGCTGCTTGTCATGAACAATGGCAATGCGTTTCGGCTTCACTTTTTCAACGATGTATTTCGCCGCGGTTGGGCCCTGGTCAGAGTCCAGACCGGTGGTGCGCAGGGTCAGCTTGTAACCGCGTGCGGTCAGCTCTGGTGCGGTCGCCGCCGGGGTGATCATCAGAATACCTTCGTCTTCGTAGATGTCAGACGCCGGCTGGGTAGAGGAAGAGCACAGGTGACCGATAACGTATTTGATCCCGTCGTTCACCACTTTGTTCGCGACCGCGACCGCCTGTTTCGGGTCACAGGCATCATCATATTTTACGATCTGCAGTTTTTCGCCCTTGATACCGCCCTTAGCGTTAATGTCTGCAACCGCCTGTTCTGCGCCAGTAAACTCCTGGTCGCCGTACTGCGCTACCGGACCGGACATGGCGCCAACCACAGCCACTTTGATGTCTGCCTGCGCCATGGTGCTGAATGCCAACGCGATACATCCTGCCAGTAACGCTTTACCCTTCATGTTCATCCTGAGATTCCCCATTATTATGGTTATTACGATTGTTGTGATGTTGTTGTGCAGCGCTTTATTTCAGTTATAGGTGTGCTGTTCGCGCTTTTTCAGCATACTCTGCTAAAACATACCCCATTTTTATGATTTTGGAATAGCAAATTTGAAATGAATATATGATAGGCCCGGCAGAGGTTTTCGCCGGGCATGTGGCTTTAACGTGTCAGCGACGCGGAGATAATGTCCAGCGCTTTACGGAACTGCACTTCGGGAATCGTCAGCGGATAGAGGAAACGAATGACGTTGCCGTAGACGCCGCAGCTCAGAAGCAGCAGACCTTCCTGCAATGCACGCTCCTGCACCTGGCGGGTAAATTCCGGCGCAGGCTGACCCGTTTGCGGATCGTTAAACTCCACCGCCACCATCGAGCCCTGCGCGCGAATATCCGCGATATACGGGCAGTGTTCCTTCGCCTTGTTCAACACCTCCACCAGGTGATGGCCAAGATGCGCCGATCGCGTGCAGAGATCTTCCTCATCAATCACGTCCAGCACGGCGTGCGCCGCCGCAATCGCCAGCGGGTTACCCGCGTAGGTACCGCCCAGCCCACCCGGCGCGGGCGCATCCATCACTTCAGCACGGCCCGACACCGCCGAGAGCGGCATCCCGCCCGCCAGGCTTTTCGCCATAGTGATCAGATCGGGCTTCACGCAGTGGTGTTCCATCGAGAACAGCTTGCCGGTGCGGGCGAAGCCGCTTTGCACCTCGTCGGCAATCAGCAAAATGCCGTGGGTATCGCACAGGGCGCGCAGCGCCTGCATAAAATCAGCCGGGGCGATGTTGAAACCGCCCTCTCCCTGAACCGGTTCGAGAATAATCGCCGCGACCTGGTCAGGGGCAATATCCGCTTTAAAGATGCGTTCCAGACTTTTCAACGCTTCCGCCGTGCTGACGCCGTGCAGTTCATTCGGATACTGGGCGTGATACACCGAGCCGGGGAAGGGTCCGAATCCGAGCTTGTACGGCGCAACTTTGCCGGTCAGCGCCATGGTCATAAAGGTGCGGCCGTGGAACGCGCCGCCGAAGGTGATAAGGCCGGGGCGTTTGGTAAAGGCGCGGGCAATTTTCACCGCGTTTTCGACCGCCTCAGCCCCCGTCGAGAAGAACGCGGTTTTGGCCGGGCCGTCAATCGGCACGCGCTGGTTGATGCGCTCGGCAAGCGCCACGTAGCCTTCGTACGGCACAATCTGGTAGGCCGTGTGGGTAAACGCGTGGAGTTGTTTTTCGATGGCGGAAATGACTTTGGGATGGCGATGGCCGGTATTCAGCACCGCGATCCCGGCGGCGAAGTCGATGTACTCATTGCCTTCCACGTCCCACACCGTGGCGTTTTCGGCTTTATCGGCATAGAAGTTACACATCACGCCAATGCCGCGCGGCGTCGCCTGTAACCGCCGGTCGTTCAGTTCGTTGTTTTTCACCCTGTCCCCCTGAGAAAGTCGCCTGCTTAGCGCATCAGTAAGTGTTTGCCAGGGGGAGGGAATTCGCCAGAGCGGGCGCTAAAAAAACAAAACCCCCAGACTCTCATCCAGGGGTTCTCGGTGTACTTCGCGTTAATTACGCTTCGATAGCGGCACGAAGTTTCTTCATGGCGTTCTTTTCAAGCTGACGGACACGTTCCGCAGAGACGCCGTAGCGGTCGGCCAGCTCCTGCAGCGTGGACTTGTTGTCTTCGTCCAGCCAGCGGGCGCGGATAATATCCTGGCTACGTTCGTCGAGGCCTTCCATCGCATAGCTCAGCTTGTTCGCGGCCTGATCTTCCCAGTTATCCTCTTCGATGCCGTCGGCAAAGTTAGAGGTTTTATCCTGCAGATACAGAACCGGTGCCATCGGCTGGCTGTCAGATGCGTCATCGTCGGAAGACATGTCAAAAGTCATGTCCTGCGCGGCCATACGGGATTCCATCTCACGCACGTCTTTGCTGGAAACACCCAGCTCGCGCGCCACCATTTCCACTTCATCCTGATTGAACCAGCCCAGACGCTGCTTGGTTTTACGCAGGTTGAAGAACAGTTTGCGTTGCGCTTTTGTCGTGGCGACTTTCACGATACGCCAGTTGCGCAGCACGTATTCATGAATTTCTGCTTTGATCCAGTGGACGGCGAAGGAGACCAGTCGCACCCCCACTTCCGGGTTAAAGCGACGCACAGCCTTCATCAGGCCGATGTTACCTTCCTGAATCAAGTCCGCCTGCGGCAGGCCATAGCCCGCATAATTACGAGCAATGTGAACAACAAAGCGCAGGTGAGACAGGATCAGCTTTTTCGCTGCTTCCAGATCGCCCTGGTAATGCAGCTTTTCAGCAAGCTCCTTTTCTTCCTCGGCCGTTAACATCGGCCAGGTGTTCGCAGCCCGGATATAAGATTCCAGGTTACCAACAGGGGCTAAAGCTAAAGTTTGCATTTCTTTGGTCATTCATTCCTCTCAGTGTTTCTTCTGGTCCAGGCTGTCCCCGTCAGGCAACAACCATGCCAAAGCGTTTGAGCAACGAGATTAGCATTCACTCTTTTATCAGACAGTGATTTTATCCACAAGTTCCAGGTGCAACGGTGAATAAATTACGCACAAAATGTGACATGGAGATGATAACAGGGGAAGAGACAACAGGGACACTTTCCCTGCAGAGCGAACATCTCGGTGCAGGGAAAGATTATATCACGCTTTTATTAGTCGGGAGTAAAGTGACGTAAATGTTGAACGGTTGCCAGCCACGCTGCCACCCACCCAATCATTGAACACACCAGCAGCAGTAAGAGACACTCATCGAACCCTAAGCCGCTGATATCAAACTTGGTTCCGAAAACCTGCGCCACTTCAGTCACGGCAGAGGAAAGCCGCATCACCAAAATTTCTGACAATATCAGTGAAAGAAATGCGCCGGAAAAACCGAGCAGTGCGCCACCGTAAAGGAACGGTCGGAGGATGAAGCCATCCGTCGCACCAATCAGTTTCTGCACGTTGATGGTATCGCGACGAGCGAAGATGCTCAGGCGTACGCTGTTGCCAATGACGAGGAAGACCGCCGCCACCATCAGCACGCCAATCATCGCCGCGACGCGGCCTACCAGCCCGGTCAAAGCAGCGAGACGCGCAAACCAGCTGTCATCCATGCGCACTTCATCAATGCCCTTAATGCGCGTGATGCGATCGCGCAGGGTGTTAAGCGAATCGGTCCCCTGGAAATCCAGCTTCGGGATCACCACCGCCACGGCGGGCAGCGGGTTCTCTTCAAGCATATCCAGCGCACCGCCAAAGCCTGACCAGTTGCGGAACTCGCCCAGCGCGTCTTCACGTGAGAGATAGTTGACCTTCTCCACGCCCTGCTCGGCCTGAATTTGCCCAACCACCTGCGCCGCCGCGTTATCGTCGAGCGCTTTATCCAGATAGACCGTGATCTGCGGAGACGGATAATACTGCGACGCCGCCTGGTTGACGTTCTTGTAAACCATGTAGCAGACGCTTGGCAGCGTCAGGGAGATGGCGATTACCATCACCGTCAGGAACGTCGCCAGCGGTTTGCTTTTCAGGTCCTGCAGCGCGCCGTGGAACGCGTAGCGCACCTGCTCGTTAAAGACGTTGGTTTTGCGGGAGGCCGGTTTTGGCGCGGCCTTCTGGCGCTTCGGCGCATTACGATTGCCGTCACCCCCGCCCTGCGGCTTACGGAAACGGTCAAACCGGTTCCCGAACTGCCGAATCTGGTTTATTGCATCACGCTTGTTCACCGTGGCCTCCGTGCAAATGCCCGTCGCTCAGGGTCAGCATGCGGTACGAACGACGGGAAATCAGCCCGATGTCGTGCGTTGCCATCAATACGGTAACCCCTACGCGGTTAAACTCCTCAAACAGACGCAAAATCCCTTCTGACAGGGCATCGTCCAGGTTACCGGTCGGTTCATCCGCCAGCAGCACGGCAGGCTTGTTCACCACCGCGCGGGCGATACCCACGCGCTGCTGTTCACCGCCGGAGAGCTGGATCGGGAAGTTCTTCGCTTTGTCCAGTAGCCCGACCTTATCCAGCGCCGCAGAGACGCGGCGGCGGATATCGTCATAGCTGGCGCCGGCAATAATCAGCGGAATGGCCACGTTATCGAAAACGGTGCGATCCATCAGCAGGTGGTGATCCTGGAAAATCATGCCGATCTGACGACGCAGGAACGGCACCTCACGGTTTTTCAGACGGCTGATCTCATGGCCGCTGAAAAAGATTTTCCCGGCGCTTGGCCGCTCGATCCCACAGATAAGCTTGAGCAGGGTACTTTTCCCCGCGCCGGAATGGCCGGTCAGGAATGCCATCTCGCCCGGCTGCAGGTGGAAGGTCACCCCCTGCAGCGCTTGTCTCCCACCGAGATAGGCCTTGCTGACGTGTTCAAAGCGAATCATTGTTAGTCCTCTCGGGCAAATAATGCCTCAATAAAGTCGTCCGCCTTAAACGGACGTAAATCCTCAATACGCTCGCCCACACCGATGTAACGGATAGGAATGCCGAACTGGTCGGCCACGGAGAAGATCACCCCGCCTTTCGCGGTGCCGTCCAGTTTGGTCAGCGTGATCCCCGTCAGTCCTACCGCTTCATGGAACAGTTTTGCCTGGCTGATGGCGTTCTGTCCGGTGCTGGCATCAATGGTCAGCATAATTTCATGCGGTGCGTCTTCGTCCAGCTTCTTCATGACGCGAACGATCTTCTTCAGCTCTTCCATCAGGTGCGATTTATTCTGCAAACGCCCTGCGGTATCGGCAATCAGCACGTCCACGTTACGCGCCTTCGCCGCCTGGATGGCGTCAAAGATCACGGATGCGGAATCCGCGCCGGTATGCTGAGCAATCACCGGGATGTTGTTGCGCTGGCCCCAGACCTGCAGCTGCTCAACCGCCGCCGCACGGAAGGTATCGCCCGCCGCCAGCATCACCGATTTGCCCTGCTGCTCGAACTGACGCGCCAGCTTGCCGATGGTGGTGGTTTTACCCACGCCGTTCACGCCGACCATCAGAATAACAAATGGCGTTTTGCCTTCAATATTAAGCGGTTCGTCAACTTTTGCGAGAATTTCACCCATCTCGTCTTTCAGCAGGCCGTACAGCGCTTCGGCGTCACGCAATTGCTTGCGGCTCGCCCCTTCGGTCAGATTAGTGATGATCTTACGGGTGGTTTCCACCCCAACGTCCGCAATCAGCAGCTGCTCTTCCAGCTCTTCAAACAGATCGTCGTCGATCTTCTTGCCGCGGAACAGACTGATAAATCCGGAACCTAAGTTTTCTTTGGTTTTAAGCAGGCTGCGCTTCAGGCGCGCGAAGAAACCCTCTTTGGTCGGTTTTTCCTGCTCCTGAACGGTCTCTTCTTCGGCCTGCTCTTCTACCGGCACAACGATGACCGCTTCTTCAGCCGCTTCCGCCGCCAGCGCCTGGGCTTCCAGCTCTTCGTCGGTCAGCTCCGGCTCGAGCGGCGCTTCTTCTTCCACCGCCTCAACGATTTCAACGGTTTCCGCTTCGGCCTGCCACTCTTCGGCAGACACCGCTTCGTCTTTGACTTCTTCCGGCAGCGGAAGCTCTTCGTGTTCGATAGCGGCCTGTGGCGCTTCGATAGCGGCTTCTACGACAACCGGTTCTGGCTTCTCGCTCTCCTGAACCTGTTCAGTGACCTCAACCACCTCTTCAGCAAAGGTTTCAACCTCTTCTTTGCTGTGCGCCGTTTCTTCCGCATCGACAACCGCGGCGGTTTCTACTGGCGTTTCAGGCTGCGATGGCTCTTCAACGGCTTGTTGCTCTTCGGTTTTCTGTTCTGTTTCTTGCTCTTTTTCACCGAAGCCCAGCCAGGAAAAGAAGCCACGTTTTTTTTGTTTTGCCATCTGCGACTACACTCCTCGCGGCGCTATATACATGGAAGCTAAAAAAATGATGAAATAGTCTAACACTTTACTTAATTGACATCACCGCCCGCAATCGCAGGCCAATTGTTAACAGAGCTTTCCTGAGATGAAGAAACCCAACCGCGCCCCGGCCGGTCAAATTCGTATTATCGGCGGTCAGTGGCGAGGCCGGAAATTACCGGTGCCGGACAGCCCCGGTTTACGCCCCACTACCGACCGCGTGCGCGAGACGCTGTTTAACTGGCTGGCCCCGTCAATGGTAGACGCCCGCTGCCTGGACTGCTTCGCCGGTAGCGGCGCGCTCGGGCTGGAAGCGCTATCGCGCTATGCTGCCAGCGCCACGCTGCTGGAGATGGAGCGCGGCGTGGCGCAGACGCTGCAGCAAAATCTGGCGACGCTGAAGGCGAGCAACGCGAAAGTGGTTAACACCAACACGCTGAGCTTCCTCGCGCAAAAGGGCACGCCGCACACCGTGGTGTTTGTCGACCCGCCGTTCCGCAAGGGGCTGCTGGAAGAGACGTTATCCCTGCTGGAGCAAAACGGCTGGCTGGCGGATGACGCATTGATTTACGTGGAAAGCGAAGTGGAAAACGGTTTGCCGCCGGTTCCCGCTCACTGGGATCTGCACCGTGAAAAAGTGGCAGGTCAGGTTGCTTATCGTCTGTATCACCGTCAGGCACAAGGAGGATCCGATGCCGGTACTGATTAATCTGGGACGTCTGCTGATGCTGGGCGTCTGGGCGTTTTTGCTGCTCAACCTGGTGCACCCGTTCCCGCGCCCGATGAATATTTTCGTTAACGTGGCGCTGATTTTCACCTCGTTCATGCACGCCCTGCAGATGGTGATGCTGAAAAACGGTCTGCCGAAAGACGGCCCGCAGATGACAGGCTGGCAGCAGCTGCGCGTGTTTATTTTCGGCGTGTTTGAGCTGCTGGTGTGGATGAAGAAGTTTAAGGCGCAGGTGAAGAAGTAAGGTGCGTTTAGTCGCCCGGTGGCGCTTCGCTTACCGGGCCTACGAAACCACGTAGGCCGGGCAAACGCAGTGCCGCCCGGCGTTACAACTCCGGAACAAACCCCTCAAACCGCGATCCTTTGTAACTCAGCGTTCCTTTTTCCCCCACCGTCAGCTGGTGGTACTGCTGCGCCTCCAGGCGGAAGGTCATCTCCAGGCCGCCCGTTTCCGGCTTAAAGCTCGCTTCATAACGCATTGTTGTGCCCGCAGGCGTCACCTGCTGCTGGCGCGAGCGGCGGTCATTGAGCGGCTTTTCGCGTTTGTTCGTCACCACCACGCGCTTTTGCATCAGCGGCGCGGCATCGTTATCCGCCTTCTCGCGGCGCTGCTGCACGAAACGAAACGAGGCGGCAATGACGATAATCGCCACCACGATAATGAAAAACAGCGGCATCTTGCTCATTCAACTATCCCATCAGATTATGCGGAATTCAGGATACCCTGCCTTCCCCGGCATTGCCAAACGCCCGCCCGCGTCACTACACTGGATCAGAAACTGATTATTCAGACTTAACAGATACAGGGAGTTAATATGCTTTGGTCATTTATCGCTGTCTGTTTTTCCGCATGGCTTTATGTCGATGCGTCGTACCGTGGTCCCACCTGGCAGCGCTGGCTGTTTAAACCCGTCACGCTGTTGCTCCTGTTGCTGCTGGCCTGGCAAGCACCGATGTTTAATGCCGTCAGCTATCTGGTCCTCGCCGGGCTGTGCGCCTCTCTGATTGGCGATGCCTTAACCCTGCTGCCGCGCCAGCGCCTGCTGTATGCCGTAGGGGCATTTTTCTTGTCGCATCTGCTGTATACCATCTACTTCGCCAGCCAGATGACGCTCTCTTTCTTCTGGCCGCTGCCGCTGGTCCTGCTGGTGATTGGTGCCCTGCTGATCGCAGTGATCTGGTCGCGTCTGGAAGAGATGCGGTTGCCGATCTGCACGTTTATCGCCATGACGCTGGTGATGGTATGGCTGGCAGGTGAACTGTGGTTCTTCCGTCCGACCGCTCCGGCGATGTCCGCGTTCTTCGGGGCCGCGCTGCTGCTGATTGGGAATATCGTGTGGCTGGGCAGCCACTATCGCCGCCGTTTCCGGGCGGATAACGCGATTGCCGCCGCCTGCTACTTTGCCGGGCACTTCCTGATTGTGCGTTCGCTGTATATCTAAATAACGCTTGACTCTGGAGTCGACTCCAGAGTGTATGCTGCGGTTAATGAGAAAATTATCATTGCCGGAGACTGCCATGTCGACTCCAGAAACACCCAAAAAAGTCCCTCAATTCTCGGCGCTTAAGCTCAGTCCCGTTCCGTCGAAAGATGACTGCTGCTGCGAAGGCGCGTGCGAAACGCAAACTCAAACGCTTCCTGAAAGCGGCAACCGCTACAGCTGGGTCGTTAACGGCATGGACTGCGCCGCCTGCGCCCGCAAAGTGGAAAATGCGGTGAAACAGGTGCCGGGCGTCAGCCACGTTCAGGTGCTGTTCGCCACCGAAAAGCTGCTGGTTAGCGCCGATAACGACGTCAGCAAACAGGTTGAAGACGCGGTAAGCAAGGCGGGTTACAGCCTGCGTAGTGAAGCCGCGCCCGCGAAAAAAGCTTCTTCACTGAAAGAAAACCTGCCGCTCATTACCCTGATCATCATGATGGCCCTGAGCTGGGGGCTGGAACAGATCAACCATCCGTTCGGCAACCTGGCGTTTATCGCCACCACGCTGGTCGGGCTGTTCCCGATTGCCCGCCAGGCGCTGCGTCTGATGAAAAGCGGCAGCTGGTTCGCCATTGAAACGCTGATGAGCGTGGCGGCCATCGGCGCGCTGTTTATTGGCGCGACGGCAGAAGCGGCGATGGTATTGCTGCTGTTCTTAATCGGTGAACGTCTTGAGGGCTGGGCGGCGAGCAGGGCGCGTAAAGGGGTCAGCGCGCTGATGGCGCTTAAGCCGGAAACCGCCACGCGCGTAGTAAACGGCACGCGTGAAACGGTCGCCATCACGACCCTGCGTCCGGGCGACGTGATAGAAGTTGCGGCAGGCGGACGCCTGCCTGCCGACGGCGCGCTGCTTACCGCCACCGCGAGCTTTGATGAAAGTGCCCTGACCGGTGAGTCCATTCCAGTTGAACGTGCCGCAGGTGAAAAAGTGCCTGCTGGCGCCACCAGCGTTGACCGTCTGGTGCAGCTCACCGTGCTTTCCGAGCCGGGTGACAGCGCCATCGACCGCATCCTGAAGCTGATTGAAGAGGCCGAAGAGCGCCGCGCGCCGGTCGAACGCTTTATCGACCGCTTCAGCCGCATCTACACGCCCGCCATTATGCTGGTTGCCCTGCTGGTCACCGTCGTCCCACCGCTGTTCTTTGGCGCGCCGTGGGAGGGCTGGATTTATAAAGGGCTGACGCTATTGCTGATCGGCTGCCCGTGCGCGCTGGTCATCTCCACCCCGGCGGCCATTACCTCCGGGCTGGCGGCTGCGGCACGTCGCGGGGCGCTGATTAAGGGTGGCGCGGCGCTGGAGCAGCTGAGCCAGGTCCAGCATATCGCCTTCGATAAAACCGGTACGTTAACCATCGGCAAGCCGCAGGTGACCGGCGTGTATTCGCAGGGCATCAGTGAAGATGAACTGCTGACCCTGGCCGCCGCCGTTGAGCAGGGCTCCACTCACCCGCTGGCGCTGGCGATAGTGCGAGAAGCGCAGTCGCGCGGGCTGAACATCCCTCCGGCAACCGCTCAGCGGGCGCTGGTCGGGACAGGGATTGAGGCCACCGTTGACGGTAAAAAAGTTCTGATTGTCGCGGCGGGCAAGTCTTCTACTCCAGAGGTGGAGGCGTTAGAACAGACCGGACAAACTGTCGTGACCGTTATGCAGGACGGCGTCGCAAAAGGGATGCTGGCGCTGCGCGACACCCTGCGCGATGACGCAAAAGAGGCCGTGGCGGCGCTGCATCAGCTGGGCGTGCAGGGCGTGATTCTCACCGGCGATAACCCTCGCGCGGCGGCAGCGATCGCCGGTGAGCTGGGGCTGGCGTTTAAAGCCGGATTACTGCCGGCGGATAAGGTCAGCGCGGTAACGGAGCTGAACGCGCACGCCCCGCTGGCGATGGTCGGAGACGGGATTAACGATGCCCCGGCGATGAAGGCGTCCACCATCGGCATTGCGATGGGCAGCGGCACCGACGTGGCGCTAGAGACGGCAGACGCGGCGCTGACCCACAACCGCCTGACCGGACTGGCGCAGATGATCGATCTTGCGCGGGCGACGCGTGCCAACATACGCCAGAACATCGGCATCGCGCTGGGGCTGAAGGGGATTTTCCTGGTGACCACCCTGCTCGGCATGACCGGACTGTGGCTGGCGGTGCTGGCGGATACCGGCGCGACGGTGCTGGTGACGGCGAACGCGCTGCGGCTGCTGCGTCGCCGGTAAAAAAACGCCCGGTGGCGCTGACGCTTACCGGGCCTACATATCCTGCTAAAACGTAGGCCGGGTAAGGCGAAGCCGCCACCCGGCTTTTTTTATAAGAAGTAGCTCATCGCCAGGCCTAAAAACAGCACCAGACCGACGTAGTTATTGTTCATAAACGCCTTGAAGCAGGCGTCGCGTTCGCGCTTCGCAATCAGCTTTTGCTGGTAGGCAAAGAGCAGCCCCGCCACCAGCACGGACCAGTAAAACGCCCAGTTCAGCCCGTTCAGGCGGCCAATCGCCACCATCAGCGCCAGCACGGCGACCTGCAGAATCCCGATAATCAGCTTGTCCTGACGGCCAAAGAGGATGGCGGTGGATTTGATGCCAATTTTCAGGTCATCGTCGCGGTCAACCATCGCGTATTGCGTGTCGTAAGCCACAGCCCAAAGTATGTTCGCCAGGAACATCAGCCAGCAGCTGAGCGGTAAGGACTCACTAACTGCCGCAAACGCCATTGGAATCGACCAGCCAAACGCGGCGCCCAGCACCACCTGAGGCAGGTGGGTATAGCGCTTCATAAACGGATAAACCCAGGCCAGTGCCAGCGCCGCAACGGAAAGCAGTATGGTCATGGTGTTCAGGGTTAACACCAGCAGGAAAGAGAGCAGCACCAGAACAGCAAACAGCACGCGGGCTTCTTTCCCGGTCACCTGTCCGCTGGGTAACGGACGACCGGCAGTCCGCTTTACATGGCCGTCGAATTTACGATCGGCATAATCATTGACCACGCAGCCCGCTGCGCGCATCAGCCAGACGCCAGCAACAAACACGCCCAGGATCCACAGCGGCGGCACGCCCGGCGTGGCGACCCACAGCGCCCATAAGGTCGGCCACAGCAGCAGTAACGCGCCAATCGGTTTATCGGTACGCATTAAGCGGTGATACGCCAACAGCTTATTCTGCGTCAGGCTCCACTCCATTTTTTCTTCCTCTTAGTACAACGGTGATGCCGGTAAAAAAAGCTCCGTCAGAATTAACGGTTTACCGCTCAGGCGAAGGCGGGAACGACGCCCCCAAAGTTCAGCATCACGACCAATTTCAATAAAATCCCGGGTAAGCTCAGACGAGGTGAAAAGGTAACGCCCCAGCGGCGTTTTCCCCAGACGCTGCAGCGCCAGCTCGGGCCCGGACAAAGTGGACTCGGGCACCACCGTCCGTCCGGCAAGCCACGGCTCGCCGTCAGCGCAGAGTAAAATTTCACGCAGCCAGTAACGTGGCTCGTGCGGCAGCAGCGGCAGCTCGTTGGCGATCTCATCGCCGGAGACAAACCCTTCCTGAATCAGGGTCACCGTGACCGTTTTTCCCTGCTGCTCAAAACGTTTTGTCATGGAATCTTCCAGCAACAGCCAGTCCAGCTGCTGCGGATCAAGCGCAGGTATTTGGTCGAAATAGCGCAGCGCACGCAGTTGCGTTAGCGCAGGGTGTGACATGCCAGACTCTCCGATACATAACGTACAGGCATTGTATCGCAGAAACGCGGATTGAGGGGGGCCAAACGTTATTTAAGGATCACGATCGCAACAAGAGTGCAACAGCCCGGCGGAGACGAAAAAAAGTGCGCCCACTCAGGCGCACCAAACGACTAACAAATCAGCATTGTGGGGAAACGGTTACCCCTTGCCTTTTACACTGCTGATAAAGGTGGAACGGGCAGTGGTTGAACCTAAACGTTCGGCTTCATCAAGCAGCTTCAGCGCTTTATCGACATCGCCGCGCTTCACCGCCTGCTTGATGGCATTGTTGAAGTATTCTTCGGTGTCGTTAAGCACCGGCTCCGCTTTCTTCGCTGGCGCGGGCGCTGCGGCAACTGGCGCTGCGGCAACTGGCGCGGCATATGCTGGAGCGGCATATGCTGGAGCGGCGGTATTACCGACGGTGACCGGACCCGGACCAGACGAACCAAACAGCGGGCCAACCAGCACGCTAGAAGCGCTGTTAGTGGAGACTTTCAGCTTAACCAAGCCGTCGGTGGTATGGCGGGCAAGCGGGTCCGGAATATCCGGTACGGAGTTGCCGGTGCCTTTCGCATAGGCTTTCGCCGGATCAACCAGCGTTGTTGTCTGCTGCAAATCTTTCTCTGTTGTGAATACCAGCACGTAAATCTTTTGCTGTCCCAGGGCAGGCGTCAGGCGCATAACCCCCTGCAGGCGGTCCGCGCTCATCACGCCCGGTTCCTGATAGCTAAAGTAGCTGCTCGGGAAGAAAGCAGAAGGCGTCAGGTTTTGGTCCAGAATCAGCACGTTCGGGGCAAATACGCTGGTCTGTTTGTCCACTTCACTGGTTAACGTCAGGGTCAGTTCACCAATATTGGCTGGCACGCTGTAGGCGGCAACCGGCCCGGTGATCCCGGGCACGTTCAGCTGTTGTCCGCCCGTAGAAAGCTGGGTGGATTGCGTTTTGGATTGATCAACCGGTGTCCAGGTCAGTTGCTGGAGCGCCGCCGCCGGGATAGCTGGCGCAGCGCTGGTATTTTGTGGCACGAAATTCACATCTGCCAGGGAGACCGCCGGAACGCAGGCCAGCAGCCCCGCAGAGAGGCACAGCGCGACGAGACTTTTCTTCATTTTCATTGTTATTACCTCTGATAGCGTGAGCACTGCGGTGGCCAGGCAATAGCGCGCAGCACCCTAAGGAGAGAGGGGCTTACGCCCCTCTTTTAGGTCATTACGTCAGGTCTAACGAATTACCACCAGATTTCCATCTGGGCACCGAAGGTCCACTCATCGTCGTCGCCGCGGCTGAAGGTTTTCGCGGAAGTGTCGCTGTACGCCACGCCAGAGGTGTAGCCAGTGTCACTGTTGTTCGCATAACCCCATTTCTCGTCCCACTTCGCGTAAGTCGCGAAGACACGGATTGCCGGACGAGACCAGATGCTGTCGCCTGCCTGCCACTGTTGTGCCAGGGTAATTTTGTACTGGCTGTTTTTCTCGTCAGTTTTCTGAGATTTGACGTTGTCGTAGCCAACTTCCAGCAAGGTGCTCATGATCGGCGTCCATTTGAACATTGGACGAACGCCTACGGTCCACCACTCGGTACCGTTGTTGTTGTCACGATCGATGTTCTGGTACATACCGACATACATCAGGTCCCAACGGTCTGCCAGGGTGATTGCACCGTGGTCCAGCACGCGCCACATGGAACCGTCGTTATCAACGCTACCACCTTGTGGGATGCCTTTTCCGTTAGAGGTCATAGAGTCCGTACCGTACTGCAGCACGAACTTGTTGAAGCCCTTCATCATGCTCTGGGTGTGTTCAGCGGTGAACAGCCAGCCATCTTTAGACGCGCCAGGCTGCAGGTAGTAATCGTCTGGAATGTTGGTGTGACCGTAGTCAACACCCAGCTCCAGCGTACCGCCTGGGTTGGTTTCCAGACCGGCTAAACGAACGTCGAAGACATCGTTTGGTACGACGTTGTCATAAATACGGTCGCCGTTCGCATCACGATCGGCGAAGGTTGCAGAACCGCCGGACTCGGAGGAACGGGTCGCTGCCAGAGAGAGTTTACCAAAGCCCAGATCGATGTTTTCAATACCGGCACCAGGACCAGAGATATCCCAGTAGTAGAAGTCGATCATGTGGACGTCATGACGCTGATAGAAGCGCTTACCGGCCCAGATGGTAGAGCCTGGCAGCCATTCAATCAGGTTTTTACCCTGCACGTTAGCTTCACGGAAGGCCGGGCTGGTGGATTCCCAGTCGTTCTGCTGAGAAACGGAATACGCGACGTTGGTGTCGAAGTAGAAGCTCTTATCGCCCTCTTTCCACACTTCCTGGCCCAGTTTCAGCTCGGCGTAGGTTTCACATTCGTTACCGAGACGGTATTTACTTTGTGCACCTGTTGCCTGGAAACATTGTTGTTCACCGCCACTCCCGGTCCAGCCAATGCCAGAACGAGCATAACCTTTAAAGTCCACGGCGCCTGCCTGGGCAGACAGGATGCCTGCCGCAACGGCGATTGCCAGCGGGACTTGTTTGCGCAGAGTAATCATCATTCTATCTCCTGAGATCATTGCTTTTCTTTGAACACTTCACCTGTCGGTTTCGTGTCTTCTTTTGGGATTGCTTAAACGCCTGGCTCTTTGTGCAACCGACGACATGCGGTGCCATCCTCACGGAACAGATGGCAGCGCTCTGGCGGCAAGCCGATAGCGAATGTGGCACCCTCTTCTACCAACACCACGTCATTCTGGCGGTAGACCAGGTTCTGACGGATGGCGGGGATCTGGATATGAATCTGTGTTTCGTGACCAAGCTGTTCGACGACCTGAACCTCACCTTCCAGCGTCACATCGGCAATGTGGCTCGGCAGTAAATGCTCAGGACGAATACCGAGGGACATGTTTGCCCCCACCTGTACGTTGGCGCTGTCGACCGGCAGCCAGACCTGCTGGCGGTTTGGCAGCTCCACCTGTACCTGTTCAATGGCTGTCGCGGTCACTTTGACGGGCAGGAAGTTCATCTTTGGCGAGCCAATGAAGCCCGCAACAAAGCGGTCTGCCGGGTAGTGATACAGCTCCAGCGGTTTGCCCACCTGCGCCACGCGACCGGCATCCAGCACCACGATTTTGTCGGCGAGGGTCATCGCTTCGACCTGATCGTGGGTGACGTAAATCATCGTGCGGCCAAGACGCTTGTGCAGACGCGAGATTTCGATACGCATCTGGACGCGCAGGGCGGCATCCAGGTTGGAAAGCGGTTCGTCGAGCAGGAAGACGCGCGGCTCGGCGACCAGGGTACGGCCAATCGCCACACGCTGACGCTGACCGCCGGAAAGCGCTTTCGGCTTACGCTCCAGCAGGTGCGCCAGCTGTAACACTTCCGCCACCTGCGTCACGCGCTGGTTAATCACCTCTTTCTTCGCGCCGGCCAGCTTCAAACCAAAGGACATGTTCTCGGCGACGGAAAGATGGGGATAGAGTGCATAAGACTGGAACACCATGCCTACGCCACGTTCGGCAGGCGGGATGTCATTCATTCGGGTATCACCGATCAGCAGGTCGCCGCTGGTGATGGTTTCAAGACCGGCAATCATACGCAGCAGGGTTGATTTACCGCAGCCTGATGGGCCGACAAATACCACGAATTCACCTTCGTGGATGTCCAGATTGATGTCTTTCGACACCACAACGTCACCCCAGGCTTTCGTTACATTACGCAGCTGTACGCTCGCCATGCCCTTCTCCCTTCGTTACAACCTGTCACCGACAGAAACATTCAAGATAAGGTGACTATGGGGGATCCATTACTTTCACGAATCCTCCACCCCCCGGCTTTTTTATGGGGGAGGAGGCGGGAGGATGAGAGAGCAGGCTCTGCGACCGGCGTGGGCGGGCTGAGGCAAAATTCGTGAAGCCGCCTGCAAAATTCAGTGCGTTTTTATGTGCGCCAGCACTCATAACTTAAATTTATGCAACGGAGATCACACAAACGGGGGGTGGGGCGTAGGGGTTGGGAGGATGGAAAGAGGATGTCAAATAAGGAGACTGAGTCACGTTGAACCACTGAAGTCATACCACGAGACATCACCAAAAAGGATGGCAGATATGAATATCAAGACTGGCGCACGCGTTTTCGCATTGTCCGCCCTTGCAGCAATGATGATTTCCGCACCGGCGCTCGCCAAAATTGAAGAAGGCAAGCTGGTTATCTGGATTAACGGCGACAAGGGCTATAACGGCCTGGCCGAAGTGGGCAAAAAATTCGAGAAAGACACCGGCATCAAAGTGACCGTAGAGCACCCGGACAAACTGGAAGAGAAATTCCCGCAGGTTGCGGCAACCGGCGACGGCCCGGACATCATCTTCTGGGCGCATGACCGTTTTGGCGGTTACGCACAGTCTGGCCTGCTGGCTGAAGTCACCCCGGACAAAGCTTTCCAGGACAAACTGTTCCCGTTCACCTGGGACGCCGTTCGCTATAACGGCAAGCTGATCGCTTACCCTGTCGCGGTTGAAGCCCTGTCTCTGATTTACAACAAAGACCTGGTCCCTAACCCACCGAAAACCTGGGAAGAGATCCCGAAACTGGATAAAGAGCTGAAGGCGAAAGGTAAATCTGCCCTGATGTTCAACCTGCAAGAGCCGTACTTCACCTGGCCGCTGATTGCTGCCGACGGCGGTTACGCGTTCAAGTTTGAAAACGGCAAATACGACGTGAAAGACGTGGGCGTCGACAGCGCGGGCGCGAAAGCGGGCCTGACCTTCCTGGTCGACCTGATCAAGAACAAACACATGAACGCGGATACCGATTACTCCATCGCGGAAGCGGCGTTCAACAAAGGCGAAACCGCGATGACCATCAACGGTCCGTGGGCCTGGACCAACATCGACAAGAGCAAAGTCAACTACGGCGTGACGCTGCTGCCAACCTTCAAAGGCAAGCCGTCTAAACCGTTCGTTGGCGTGCTGAGCGCAGGCATCAACGCCGCCAGCCCGAACAAAGAGCTGGCGAAAGAGTTCCTGGAAAACTACCTGCTGACCGATCAGGGTCTGGATGAAGTGAACAAGGACAAACCGCTGGGTGCCGTTGCGCTGAAATCCTTCCAGGATCAGCTGGCGAAAGACCCACGTATCGCGGCCACCATGGATAACGCCCAGAAAGGCGAAATCATGCCGAACATCCCACAGATGGCCGCATTCTGGTACGCCACCCGTACCGCGGTTATCAACGCGGCAAGCGGTCGTCAGACTGTCGATGCCGCACTGAAAGATGCTCAGGGTCGTATTACTAAGTAAGTCTGAAAAACGGCGGGTAGCGCGTGCGCTTACCCGCCCTACGACTACGGCACGATCCGTAGGTCAGGTAAGCGCAGTGCCACCTGACGATAAGATTCCACCGTTGTAGAGGAAGAACCCCATGGATGTCATTAAAAAGAAACGCTGGTGGCAAAGCGACGCGCTGAAATGGTCAGCGATCGGTCTGCTGTGTCTGCTGGTGGGTTACCTTGTTGTTTTAATGTACGTACAAGGGGAATATCTGTTCGCCATCATGACGCTGATTTTAAGCTCTGCTGGCCTGTATATTTTCGCCAACCGTAAAGCCTATGCCTGGCGCTATGTCTACCCGGGTGTGGCCGGGATGGGGCTGTTTGTCCTGTTCCCGTTGATTTGTACCGTCGCCATTGCGTTTACCAACTACAGCAGCACCAACCAGCTTGCGCAGGAACGCGCGCAGCAGGTCCTGCTGGACCGCTCATACCAGGCAGGCAAGACCTTTAACTTCGGCCTGTATCCCGCAGGCAACGAATGGAAGTTAGCGCTTACTGACGAAGCAAGCGGGAAATACTATGTCTCTGACGCCTTCAAATTTGGCGGCGAGCAGAAGCTGGCCTTAAAAGAGGCCCAGGCCCTGCCGGAAGGTGAACGTGCCAACCTGCGCGTCATTACCCAGAACCGTCAGGCGCTGACCCAGCTCACCGCCGTGCTGCCAGACGACAGCAAAGTGATCATGAGCTCGCTGCGCCAGTTCTCCGGCACCCAACCGCTCTATACCCTGGCGGATGACGGCACGCTGACCAATAACCAGAGCGGCGTGAAATATCGTCCGAATAACGACATTGGTTTCTATCAGTCCATTACTGCCGACGGCAAATGGGGTGATGACAAGCTCAGCCCGGGCTACACCGTCACCATCGGCTGGGACAACTTTACCCGCGTGTTTACCGACGAAGGCATTCAGAAACCGTTCTTCGCCATCTTCGTCTGGACGGTGGTCTTCTCCGTACTGACCGTGATCCTCACCGTGGCCGTGGGCATGGTGCTGGCCTGTCTTGTCCAGTGGGAATCCCTGAAGGGCAAAGCGATCTACCGAGTGCTGCTGATTCTGCCGTATGCCGTGCCGTCGTTTATCTCGATTCTGATTTTCAAAGGGCTGTTTAACCAGAGCTTCGGTGAAATCAACATGATGCTGAGCGCGCTGTTCGGCATCAAACCGGCCTGGTTCAGCGACCCGACCACCGCCCGCTCGATGATCATCATCGTGAACACCTGGCTGGGCTATCCGTACATGATGATCCTGTGCATGGGGCTGCTGAAGGCCATCCCGGATGACTTGTACGAAGCTTCGGCGATGGACGGCGCGGGCCCGTTCCAGAACTTCTTTAAGATTACGCTGCCGCTGCTCATCAAGCCGCTCACCCCGCTGATGATTGCCAGCTTCGCCTTTAACTTTAACAACTTCGTGCTGATTCAGCTGTTGACCAACGGCGGCCCGGACCGTCTTGGCACCACCACGCCGGCAGGCTATACCGACCTGCTCGTGAGCTACACCTACCGTATCGCCTTCGAAGGCGGCGGCGGTCAGGACTTCGGTCTGGCGGCAGCGATTGCCACCCTGATCTTCCTGCTGGTGGGCGCCCTGGCGATTGTGAACCTGAAAGCCACACGTATGAAATTTGACTAAGGAGGGCACTGAACATGGCTATGGTACAACCCAAATCTCAGAAACTGCGCCTCCTGGCGACGCACCTGGGCCTGCTGATTTTTATCGCGGCGATCATGTTCCCGCTGCTGATGGTTATCGCCATCTCCCTGCGTTCGGGTAACTTCGCCACCGGGAGCCTGATCCCGGACGAAATCTCCTGGGAGCACTGGAAGCTCGCGCTGGGCTTCAGCGTGGAACACGCGGATGGCCGCGTCACGCCGCCGCCGTTCCCGGTGCTGCTGTGGCTGTGGAACTCGGTGAAAATCGCAGGTATTACCGCCATTGGTATCGTGGCGCTGTCCACCACCTGCGCTTACGCCTTTGCCCGCATGCGTTTCCCGGGCAAAGCGACGCTGCTGAAAGGGATGCTGATTTTCCAGATGTTCCCGGCGGTGCTGTCGCTGGTGGCGCTGTATGCCCTGTTTGACCGCCTGGGCCAGTACATTCCGTTTATCGGTCTGAACACGCATGGCGGCGTGATCTTCGCCTACCTTGGCGGTATCGCACTGCATGTGTGGACCATTAAAGGCTATTTCGAAACCATCGACGGCTCGCTGGAAGAAGCGGCTGCGCTGGATGGCGCGACCCCATGGCAGGCGTTCCGCCTGGTGCTGCTGCCGCTGTCGGTGCCGATTCTGGCGGTAGTGTTTATCCTGTCGTTTATCGCTGCGATCACCGAAGTACCGGTTGCCTCACTGTTACTGCGTGATGTGAACAGCTACACCCTGGCCGTAGGGATGCAGCAATACCTCAACCCCCAAAACTACCTGTGGGGCGACTTTGCCGCGGCGGCCGTACTCTCTGCCATCCCGATTACCGTGGTGTTCCTGCTGGCGCAGCGCTGGCTGGTGAACGGCCTGACGGCGGGCGGTGTGAAAGGTTAAGTTTCATTTTGTTATGCCACTGCAACCCTCAACTTTAGACGTATTGTATTGACCCAACTTGTGACTGTTGTTAGGCGGCCTCCGGGCCGCCATTTTTTTATTCGCGTTTCAGCCGCTTCGAGTTACACAGCCAGAGGGTGATCACCAGCAGCAGGATCGCCGCCGAGTAGATCAGCACATCGAGCGGGGATTTATGATCGACGATGATCAGCCGCACAATCGCGGTGATCCCAATGTAGACAAAATAGCGCAGCGGGAAGTGAAAGCCGGACTGAAAATACTTCACAATCAGGGCGATAAATTCAAAGTAGAGAAAGTAGACCACCAGGCCTTCCACCAGCGCATATTTGCTGGTTTGTTCAGGGGCGAACAGCACATCCGCCAGATGCACCGTCTCCTTACCCAAAAAGACGACCAGGATCAGGCCAAGGCTCAGCAGACCGAGGTTCAGCACGGTCTGGAGGACAGTTGAGATAAACTCAACGCGCGGGCGAGTCAGGGATGTCATACAGCACCTCATTCTCCAGGGCGAGGTTTCTGTATAACGCAAAAATGTGACGGGGATCTATATTTTTTGTTTATGTTTGGCGCATTCGCCCGGTGGCGCTGCGCTTACCGGGCCTACAAAAACCGTAGGCCGGGCAAACGCAGTGCCGCCCGGCGTGAAGCATCAGCGGAAGTTAATGTTCTTATCGCTGGTCATGTCGTACAGCTGGAACTTACGTCCAAGCTGTTGACCGCCGTCACGCGTCAGCGGCGTCCAGCCGATGGCCGCGCGGCTACGGGTTGGACCGGATGAGAACAGATCCAGCGGAATCGACACGTAAACCCCTTTGGTGAAGTCCCCTTCCCCATATTCGTCCGGCGAGACGTTGGTAATGGTGGCGTAGCCACCCACCACGACGCCGCTGTCGAAGTGTTTGGAGATATCCAGCGTGCCGCCCTTATCGCCCGCCAGGTACTGCCCGACGCTGGCTTTCACCAGCACGTCAGGCGCGAACGACGGCGTCCAGTACGCGGTCAGGTGACCGGTTTTAACGCTGTAGTCGGTGAACTTCATCATGTCCTGCGCGCTGCGCCAGTCACGCTGTTTAACGTAGTTGGCATCAATCCCGAACGCCCAGTTGCTGTCGACAGGACGATAAAGCACTTCTGCCCCCGCGCCGCCGTACATGGTTTCCAGATACCCGCCGTACACCTGGCCGTAGAACCCGTTGCCGAAGTACTGGAAGTAGTTGGCCTGCAGGTTGTTCACGTAAGCATCGTTCTGTACGTACTCACGCACGCGGGTACGCACGCGCGGCAGCGTCGAGTCTTTTGGCGGGTTAGTGTAGTTGAACTTGTCGTAGTTGTTGGCGATGTTGCCGAACAGGCTGCCGGTGGTCAGCAGGTGGTCGGTCAGCCACAGATCCGCCGTCGCCATGACGCCCAGCTGATACATGTAGAAGTTTTCCGGCCCGCCGACGGACTGGTTCAACACCGGATCGATATGGAAATCGAAGCGCGACTTGTCGATATACCAGCCCTGCTCGGTGGTCTCCGGCACGATCGGCTCAACGCGTTTTTGCACCAGCTCGGTTTCATGTCCGAGCGGTTCGCCTTCCAGATGGCGCTTCAGGCTGGCAACGTCCGTTTCCGTCGTCACCTGCGGCAGGTTGAGACGGTTCTCCGTCACGCGGATCGTACGGATCCCGTCCGGGAGATCGTTCATGACGATCCGGTTGGCGCGCTCGATCCCTTCCCGCGAGTCGCGGTATTTCACCTGCTCGCCGGTGACGTAAAGCGTATCGCCTTTCACCTGAATTTTTGGATCCGCCAGGCCGGCATTGTATTTCAGCAGCGTCAGCTGGTTTGCCACCACGGAGTGCTGCAGAATCGCATCCTGCGGCTCCGGCTGGTATGCAGGCCGCGCGTTGTCGTTGTAGTGCGGCCGCATGTCGTTGAAGTTGGTGCGCAGCGTAAAGCCAAACATCACCGTATTGCCGCGCTCGTAGCTGAGGTTAACGTCGGCCCAATCGGTGACGCGATAAATGGCGCCGACGTTAAACTTGCTCTTCTGCTCAATCTTCCCGGCGAAGTCCTGCGAGTAGTCATTCCCCTCGTACTCCAGCTTCAGGCGCAGTGGCTGCCAGGGCGTCTGATACTCCACGCCGCCAAACAGCGAGGCCGGGCCGTGGAACATCTGGTCGCCGTTGATGGAGCCCGCTTTCTGATAGCTGTTATCGCGGTAGCAGTATTTATCGCTGTAGGAGCAAAACGGGTTTTTCACGTTGCCGCTGGTGCCGAGATAGCCCCATCCCAGACCGAGCGAGAAGTCGAACGGCCCCCAGGCCTTGCTGGCCACGATGTATTCCGCATCAAACAGGCCGGTACCGCCAATATCTTTGGCGCCCACGGAGACCTGCGGCATCCAGTAGCTCTCTTCCCACAGGCGCAGCTTGACGTCGAAGGCTTTATCTTTGTAGGTCTGATCGCCTGAGAACGCCTCGACGCTGCTGTATTGTTTCGTACGGACGTCGGTATAGCGCAGCGTGGTTTCAAGCCACGGGAACAACTGCACCGACGCCGAGTAGTAACGATACTGGTCGTTATCACGGTAGTTAAGGCTAATTTCCCCTTCGCGCGCCATACGCGCGGTGGGCGTTTGCAGTAAACCGACGCCGCCGAAGTCTGACTGAGACGGGCCAATGGGTGCCGGATACGTTTCTGCATGGCAGGCGGCACTCACGCAGAGCGCCAGCATGCTGTAGAGATAGGTTCTTTTCATTATTCCGGTATCCGCTGAATCAGGGAGTGAAGGATATCGGCGTTAAGCCCGTCATACGCCTTCGTCCAGAAATGGTCGGCAAAACCGACAAAAATAATGCTGCCCGGCATGGGTTCGATATGTCGTTTATTCCAGTAAGCAACGGGCGCTTTTTGCGTGTGGCCGTCAGGGTAAACCACCCAGGCGTAGCTGTTATCCGCACCGCTCAGCAGACTCTGCTCGTCGAGGTAGCTCGCCACGTCGCGGCCGGGAGTAAAGGGCTTGTTACCCGGGCTGCCGATCAGCCCCATCACGGTCACCGTCGTCGGCTTCGCCGGAAGCCAGAGCGTATAGTCCCCTTCCAGGGTCGGGTTGCCGTTTTCCGTGACGCGCACCTCATCCGGGTCAAGATTGACGTTCTGTCGGCCCGTCACCTTCAGCGCCTGCAGCTGCTGACGGACGCTGTTAATGGCCGCCGCGTCGTCGCCGTCTTCCTGTTCCGCGAGTCCCGTTAGTCTGGCAAGAAGCGCCTTGTGCTGCTGTTCCGCTTCAGCGGTCTTGTGCCGTTCAGCGATGACCGCGCCTGGCCACCAGCTGTTGGCAAGCCTTGGCTGTCCGACGAGATCGAGCAGACGTTCGGCGTGGGTTAAGGTTTTAGGTTTTTCACTGTCCGGCGTGTAGACCTTTACCGTTCCCGCGGACCATGCCAGCGGCGCGGCAAAACTGGCGATAAGCGCAGCGTGGATGAGCGTTTTCATGATTTCGCCGCCTTGATCAGGGTGGTTTTGACCGGGAAGAATCCGGCACCGAGATACTGTAAGGACTGGCGGATCTGCCCTTCCTCGTCGATCCAGAAGCGGTTGTGCCAGGTGGCCTGGTCGGTGGTGACCTCTTCATCCAGCACGCGAACCTGCGTTTCGTCGCTGCCGACCTTCACGCTGTCGGTGCCGTCCCAGCGGAAGGTCGAGCGTGCCGTGGCGTAACGCACCTGCTTGTGTTCGGTCCAGCCCATCGTGCGCGTCCAGCCCGCGCCGTCGGCGATCTGGTTCGGCTTGATCAGCGGATCGTCAGCGAGATTATTCACCTCCAGCAGGTTATCGCCGCCCAACAGGGTTTTCACGATACGGCCATGCTGCGTCACGATGGTGGCCTGATCCTGCGTCACCCATTTCTGCTGCCCGTTTTCATCGAAAGCGAGCACCACAAACAGTTGCGGGCCATCGTTAAGCTGCATGTACTGACTGGCATAAGGCATGTTCTGAAGCTCGTCATCGGTCAGATGCACGCCCGGTGTGCCGAACAGGCTTTCCCACAGTGAGTTTCCCAGCCCTTTAGTGGTGGCCGAGCATGCCTGCAGCAGCAGGCAAATCAGAATGATTGCTGGTCGCTTCACGACTCTTCTCCGAAGGGGCGAAATAACCACACCGAAGTGTGGTTATGATTAAAACACCCGCTATTACTGGGTGCTGGTTGTCGTGGTGGTCGTGGTTCCGGTGTTGGAGCCATCACCGCCACCGGTTGCCGCCAGCGCGACACCCACGGCTGAACTTACGGTGCTGGCGCTGGCTGCGGTAGAACTTCCCGCAGACGCAGACGTCGCAGCCGACCCTGCCGCTTCCCCGACCTGAACCGGAGCTGCATAAACAGATGTCGCCGCAAGCGCAGATATGGCAAAAATGCCATACAGTACTTTCTTCATAACAATTTCCCTTCAATGAATGAATGGAGATTTGCCCGAAAAGAATTTCAGGCGGAATCGAGTATACACAACTCATGCCGTGGGTTTGCCGTAAGGGGAAATAGAGGGTGGGTTTTCAGACTAATGGATAAAATCGAAATGAAAGACAAAGAGGAAAAATATTAAATAAAAATAAAACAATAACTTATAATATCTATATATTAACTTTCTTCTGCGTATTTTCTTAAAATAAACCGCAGCAATTAACGGGTTAAACGTCTTTTTCAGATTAAACTCAGAACCAGAATTTGCGTTAACTAACAGACATCAGGAATTATCTGATAAAAAAATGCCGGCATTAAGCCGGCACGTTTTCATGGCGTTTTAATTACGCACGCCATGCTTTATAGCGGTTGATCAACCCATTGGTCGAGCTGTCATGGCTGGTAATCGCGTTATCGTCACCCAGCTCTGGCAGAATACGGTTTGCCAGCTGTTTACCCAGCTCAACGCCCCACTGGTCAAAGGTGAAGATGTTCAGGATCGCGCCCTGCGTGAAGATTTTGTGCTCGTACAGGGCAATCAGCGCGCCAAGGCTGAACGGCGTGATTTCGCGCAGCAGGATGGAGTTGGTTGGACGGTTGCCTTCGAACACTTTGAACGGCACCACGTGCTCCAGCGTTGCCGGATCTTTACCCTGGTCGCGGTATTCCTGCTCAACCACCTCGCGGGATTTACCGAACGCCAGCGCTTCGGTCTGGGCGAAGAAGTTGGACAGCAGCTTCGGATGGTGGTCGGACAGCGGATTATGGGTGATAGCCGGGGCGATGAAATCGCACGGTACCATTTTGGTGCCCTGGTGAATCAGCTGATAGAACGCGTGCTGACCGTTAGTGCCCGGCTCACCCCAGATGATTGGGCCAGTCTGGTAATCCACCGCGTTGCCGTTACGGTCCACGTATTTACCGTTGGATTCCATGTTGCCCTGCTGGAAGTAAGCAGCAAAGCGGTGCATGTACTGGTCATACGGCAGGATCGCTTCGGTTTCAGCGCCAAAGAAGTTGTTGTACCAGATACCGATCAGCGCCAGCAGCACCGGCAGGTTTTTCTCAGGTGCGGTGGTGGAGAAGTGTTTGTCCATCGCGTGCGCGCCGGAGAGCAGCTCAACGAAGTTGTCGAAGCCCACGGACAGGATGATAGACAGACCGATTGCAGACCACAGAGAGTAGCGGCCACCGACCCAGTCCCAGAATTCGAACATGTTCGCGGTGTCGATACCGAACTCGCTGACGGCTTTACCGTTGGTGGACAGCGCAGCGAAGTGTTTCGCCACGTGCTTGTTGTCGCCCGCGGTTTTCAGGAACCAGTCGCGCGCGCTGTGGGCGTTGGTCATGGTTTCCTGAGTGGTAAAGGTTTTCGACGCAACCAGGAACAGGGTGGTTTCCGGGTTCACGTTCTTCAGCACTTCGGCGATGTGGGTACCATCGACGTTAGACACAAAGTGCATATTGAGGTGGTTTTTGTACGGGCGCAGCGCTTCGGTCACCATGAACGGGCCGAGGTCAGAACCGCCGATACCGATGTTAACCACGTCGGTGATCGCTTTGCCGGTGTAGCCTTTCCAGCTTCCGGAGATGATCGCTTCGGAGAAGGTTTTCATCTTTTCCAGCACCGCGTTCACTTCCGGCATGACGTCTTTGCCGTCAACGATGATTGGGGTATTGCTACGGTTACGCAGGGCTACGTGCAGCACGGCACGGTCTTCGGTGCGGTTGATCTTCTCACCGGAGAACATGGATTTGATGGCGTCCGCCAGCTCGGTCTCTTTCGCCAGATCCTGCAGTTTTGCCAGCGTCTCTTCGGTAATGCGGTTTTTAGAGAAATCCACCAGCATCAGGTCGTCGAAGGTCGCGGAGAACTTGCTGAAACGATCGGCATCTTTCGCGAACAGGTCCGCGATGGTGACATCTTTCATTTCATCAAAATGTTTCTGGAGTGCCTGCCAGGCAGCGGTCTGCGTTGGGTTGATGTTTTTCATTAGCAATACTCTTCTGATTTGAGAATTGTGACTGCGGTCGATTGTAGCGCCTGCAAATAAAAATTGTGATGGTTTTTATGCCATTGCCCTGGCCTGCATCAAACACAGGTGAAAAGACCCGAAAAGTATAGCTGCTGAAGCGCCCTCCTGGAGCGGAGAAATGTCGGTCAAAATGCCCTAAAACGAAGCATAAAATCTGGCCCTGTTATAAGTCCTGTTTCTCAGGGGTACCCCCCCATAAAAAATCCGCATAATCCCAGCATTGACAGGACCTCCCCCACATTTTATTTATAGGGCCGTATTTTGCGCCTGCACCTGTTTTCGTTTCATTCTTGTGCCATGGTCGCTTATTCATTCCCTGACACGAGGTTGTTATGACGAGTTTTGTGGTCGCCAAGTTTGGCGGCACCAGTGTGGCCGATTACGATGCCATGAACCGCAGCGCCGATGTGGTGCTGGCCGATCCGAATACCCGCCTGGTGGTGCTGTCTGCATCCGCCGGCGTGACGAACCTGCTGGTTTCTCTGTCTGAAGGACTGGAAGCGACAGAACGTTTCGTGAAGCTGGATGCACTGCGCAAAATTCAGTTCGACATCCTTGAGCGTCTGCAGAACCCGAACGTCATCCGCGAGGAAGTGGAACGCCTGCTGGAAAACATCACCACGCTGGCAGAAGCGGCCTCTCTGGCCACCTCCACCGCCCTGACCGATGAGCTGGTCAGCCACGGTGAGCTGATGTCCACCCTGCTATTTGTGGAAATCATGCGCGAGCGTAACGTTCAGGCGCAGTGGTTTGACGTACGCAAAATCATGCGTACCAGCGACCGCTTTGGCCGCGCCGAGCCGGACGTTGAAGCGCTGGCCGAGCTGACCAATCAGCAGCTGGCCCCGCGCCTGGCAGACGGCATCGTGATCACTCAGGGCTTTATCGGCAGTGAAGCGAAAGGCCGCACGACCACGCTTGGCCGTGGCGGCAGCGACTATACCGCCGCGCTGCTGGGCGAGGCCCTGCATGCTACGCGCGTCGATATCTGGACTGACGTTCCGGGCATTTACACCACCGACCCGCGCGTTGTTTCCGCGGCGAAACGTATTGATGTGATCGCGTTTGAAGAAGCGGCGGAAATGGCCACCTTCGGCGCGAAAGTGCTGCACCCGGCCACGCTGCTGCCTGCTGTGCGCAGCGATATTCCGGTCTTCGTCGGCTCCAGTAAAGATCCAAAAGCGGGCGGCACGCTGGTCTGCAAGAAAACGGAAAACCCGCCGCTGTTCCGCGCCCTGGCCCTGCGCCGTCGCCAGACGCTGGTGACGCTCCACAGCCACAATATGCTGCACTCCCGCGGTTTCCTGGCGGAAGTGTTTGGCATTCTGGCGCGCCACAATATCTCCGTGGATCTGATCACCACCTCGGAAGTGAGCATTGCATTGACGCTGGACACCACCGGCTCCACATCAACCGGCGATACCCTGCTGACGCAGTCGCTGCTGATTGAGCTGTCCGAGCTGTGCCGCGTGGAAGTCGAAGAAGACCTGGCGCTGGTTGCTATCATCGGCAACAAGCTGTCCCGCGCCTGCGGCGTGGGCAAAGAGGTGTTTGGCGTGCTCGACCCGTTCAACATCCGCATGATTTGCTACGGTGCGTCCAGCTATAACCTCTGCTTCCTGGTGCCAGCCGATCAGGCTGAGCAGGTGGTGCAGAAACTTCATCAGAATTTGTTTGAATAAGCGCAAGAATGGCCCGGGCGTTTTCACTACCGGGCCATTCTTTAGCTCTTCATTACTGTTCTCATCAGCAGCGAATCCAGATCTTTTAAATTTCCTTCTCTGCTGTCGGGTAGTACCGGCGGCACTTCTCCTCTCACCAGCTCACTTTGCAAAAAAGCGTGGAGTAAGGGCCGTTTAGGACCATATTCCGCTTCACCTGCGCGCTGTTTTATTTCCAGTAATCCATCGATTTCCGCACGTAACGGCGCACACAGTTCGCTCCCGGCAAGCAGTTCGGCAAAACGCATCGGTGGAACGCCTTTCCCCGCTTCTACCCACCGCGCCGCCAGCAAAGGTCGCAGAACATAAAAGTACTTTTTCAGCCGAACCGTTTCCCCCTGTAAATATCCACGGAAGTTTTTTCGGGCCATTGAGTAGTAATGCCAGCGGGCGCGCAATGGCGAAAACCACGCAGGTATCAGCGCGCGCAACTCGGCCACTACCGTCTCATCTTCCTGATAAACAACGGGGGAATCCAGCCACTCGATAAGCGTCGGGTTTGCCCCCTTCAGCAGGCCCAGTGCCTTGCGCCATTCCCAGCCACAAACGTCCAGTTCATCATCTATCGGCAGCTCGATCACATCCCGCTGGGCTTCGACGCGCAGATACCATTCTGGGCGGTGAACGTACAAAAACCGCACATCATAATCGCTATCCGGTGAGGCAAAACCCCATCCCCGGCTGCCCGATTCACAGGCGTAGAGCACGCGCACGTTATAGCGCTGCTCTATATCGCGAAGTTGCGCGCAGACACGTGCGCGCATCGCGCTATCAACATCGTTGTTGCTCATTTTTTTATCCTTTTACACACACTACCTGACGCAGGGTGTGAACGATCTCCACCAGCGACGATTGCGCGGCCATCACGGCATCAATGTCTTTATAGGCCATCGGCGTTTCATCGATCACCTCATTGTCTTTGCGACACTCTACGTGAGAGGTCGCCTGAATATGGTCGCTAAGGGTATAGCGTTTTTTGGCCGCCGTTCGGCTCATCACTCGCCCGGCGCCGTGGCTGCAGGAACAGAAGCTTTGCTCGTTGCCGAGGCCACGCACGATGAAGCTCTTTGCGCCCATTGAGCCCGGAATAATCCCCATCTGCCCTTTCTGCGCCGACACCGCACCTTTGCGCGTGATCAGTACCTCTTCCCCAAAGTGATGCTCTTTCTGCACATAGTTGTGATGGCAGTTAACCGCCTCCTGCTGCGTAATAAAGGGCTTTGTCACTTCGCGAGAGAGCGCCGCCAGCACGCGCGACATCATCACTTCCCGATTGTGGCGGGCAAAATCCTGCGCCCACTCCACCGCCTCGATGTAGTCCTCATAGTGACGACTCCCCTCCTGAAAATAGGCCAGATTTTTATCCGGCAGATGTCCCAGGTGATGCTGCATATCCTGCTGTGCCAGGGCGATAAACACATTACCGATGGCGTTTCCTACGCCGCGCGAGCCGCTGTGCAACATCACCCAGACGCGCTGCTGCTCATCGAGGCAAATTTCAATAAAGTGGTTTCCGGTACCCAGCGTGCCCAGATGCGGGTAGTTGTTGGTTTTCCGCAACTGCGGGTATTTATCCGTGAGTTGTTTAAAACGTGGGGCCAACACCAACCAGCGATCGTCCACTTCTTTCGGTGGCGTTTCCCACGCGCCTTTATCCCGTCGAGAACGGGTATTGGTTCTCCCATGCGGTACTGCCTGTTCAATGGCGCTACGTAAACCGCTGAGATTATCCGGCAAATCACCGGCCACCAGCGACGTGCGAACGGCAATCATCCCGCAACCAATATCCACGCCAACCGCCGCAGGAATAATTGCCCCTTTGGTCGGGATCACGCTGCCGATGGTAGAGCCTTTACCGAGATGAACGTCGGGCATCACCGCAAGGTGTTTGAAAATAAACGGCATCTTTGCGGTATTCAGTAACTGCGCCTGTGCCTCTGGCTCCACGGGCACGCCGTGAGTCCACATTTTGATCGGGGCGCCGTTTGGCGCTGTCAGTAATTCAAAATCATTCTGTTGCATTGCGTTATCCTTTCAGGTTAACAAGGCCGTGTAATACCTGGTCCAGGCCACCAAATACTGAAATTTTGTCGATACGCTCCGCGACCCTTTCCAGGGTTTCCAGCTCTTTTAAACGCAGCGCCACCGGGTTGTTTTCCATCACCTTTGCGGTGTTTAACAGCGATCGTGTCGCCGCCGTTTCTTCACGTCGGCGAATAACATTCGCCTGGGCCGATTTTTCAGCCTCTACCAGACGGGATAAAATCGTTTTCATATCACCAGGTAAAACAATATCTTTTACCCCAAGCGACGCAATTTCCATTCCAAAGGATGACAGGCGGCCTTGCACCTGTTTGCTGACCACCTCGTCAATGATCTGCTTATCTTCCAGTAACTCATCGAGCGTGCGGGTGCCGACCGCTTCACGCAGTGCGAACTGGAGTTCGCGGTACAAATGTTCCAGCGGTTTCGTAAGCTGTCCGCAGGCCTGCAGCACGTCGCTGTAGCGCCAGTTAGCCGCCAGGTTCAGGCGCAGGTTAACTTTGTCCTTCGTCAGGATCTCCTGCCCGCTCACTTCCACCACCTGAAGGCGCGTATCCACGACCTCTGCCTCAACCAGATGGTTAATTTTCCAGTAAGCCGTCAGTCCCGGCGGTAACAGTGCCTGAATTTCTCCGTCGATTTTCACCACCCCGACGTGCCAGGCAGGTACCTGTACGACCAGCATCGCGTCACGCCCTTTTACCGCGCCATTGCGACGCGGCTGCAGAGCAGCATTCATCACGTCCACCGGCACCCGCACGTCGCGGGTATCGATTCTTTGCAGGGTCAACGCCGCATCCTGCTGCCAGTACAGACGACGAGTCGAAGGCGGCACAATTTCCTGCAATACGCCGTTGTTCGATAACACCCCGATTTCATCCGCAGTAAGGTCTACCGCAAGGCAGTAACGTACCACCCAGTCAGGCTGAAAGCGGCGCAGATAATCCGCCAGCGCACCCGGTACCTCGCTGCCGTCCTGGCTCACCACCAGCACGTCGTCAGTATTGAACCAACCCAGACGGTGTTCACCCGCCTCCAGTACCCGGTAATAATCGCCAGCTTTTGCTACCAGTCCTAACTGACCTTTTTTTATCGTGATTTTTTTAGCCATTTTATATTCCTTAAAGTCAGGCGCGGGTGCAGGCACGAAATCACAGGGGAATGCCTTTTCGCCTGCGATCCGGCGCCATTACCGGCGACCTTCATTGGGATTGCTGACTGCGCAATCCCCGTTTTTACTTTGATGTTTACAACCAGTTTTCATTGGGAGAATGAATCGGGAATCGAACCCTTCTGTCTGTCATTGGTTGACGGAACGCCCCCGGAAAACAGCCTTGCCGTTCCTGGTGCGCCGACGGGGCCTTAACCCCCAGTGTGCTCAACGTCGTGACGTTATCTGTATTGCCAGAAGCGTGCCAAAAACAAAAATCGCCGTTTTATTTTTTTATTTTATTGATAATTAATGATTTTTATTTATCACGCTTTTCATGCATTGCCGTTCGGCTCAACATTTCTTATCCTGCTATATCGACAATTATCTTTCTGGATAAACATGAAGAAGCGGAAGGTGGTGATCGGGGTGCTTGGCACCGTGATGGATAAACGGGGAAAGCGGGCTAATCGCTTTCGCAAATGGCGACCGACCGTCGGGCTGTGCCAACAGCCGGATTTCCCGGTCGACAGGCTGGAGCTGCTACATCAACCGCGAGATCTCGGCATGGCTCAGCAACTGGCGGAAGATATTGTGCTGGTTTCCCCCCACACCGAGGTGCGTCCCAGCACGGTAACCATTGAAGACCCGTGGGATTTCGAAGAGGTTTATGCCGCGTTTCTCGATTTCGCCATCCAGTACACTTTTGATACCGATCGCGAAGAGTATTTCGTCCACATCACCACCGGCACGCATGTGGCGCAGATCTGCTGGTTCCTGCTGACGGAAGCACGCTATCTTCCCGCCAGCCTTTTGCAGACTGGCCCTGCCAGAAAAGAAGCCTCTGCTGAGGAGACTGCAGCCGGAACTTACTCAATTATCGACCTGGATTTAAGCCGCTACACGACCCTTACCAACCGTTTTCAGCGCGAGCAGCAGCAGTCAATCTCATTTCTGAAAGCGGGCATTGAGACGCGAAACGCCACCTTTAACAGTCTGATCGACAAGATTGAACGCGTGGCGCTACGTTCAACAGCCCCGATCCTGCTGACCGGCCCCACCGGCGCGGGCAAGTCGTTCCTCGCGAACCGCATTTATCAGCTTAAGCAGTCACGCCATCAGGTATCCGGCAAACTGGTTTCCGTCAACTGCGCGACCCTGCGCGGTGATAACGCTATGTCCACGCTGTTCGGCCATGTGAAAGGGGCCTTTACCGGCGCACTGTCGGCGCGCAGCGGCCTGCTGCGTGAAGCCGATGGCGGCGTCCTTTTCCTCGACGAGATTGCCGAACTAGGCCTGGATGAACAGGCGATGCTGCTCAAAGCCATTGAAGAAAAAACTTTTTTCCCGTTTGGCTCCGATAAAGAAGTTCACAGCGATTTTCAACTTATCGCCGGAACCCACCGTGATATGCGCCAGTGGGTGGCAGAAGGACGTTTTCGTGAAGATCTCTATGCCCGTATTAATATGTGGAGCTTTGCCTTACCCGGCCTTGCCCAACGGAAAGAAGACATCACGCCGAATGTTGACTACGAACTTCAACGTTTCTCTCGCGAAAGCCAGACGCAAATCCGCTTCGATAAAGAGGCACGCGAAGGCTATCTGGCCTTTGCCTGTTCCAGCAGAGCGCTGTGGCGGGGCAACTTTCGCGAACTGAGCGCCAGCGTCGCACGCATGGCGACGCTGGCGGAACGAGGGCGTATTACTCAGGATCTGGTGCTGGAGGAGATTTCCCGGCTTCAGACCGACTGGCAAACTGACGTGACGCAGCCTGCAACTGACATGGAGATTGACCTCTTTGACCAGCGGCAACTTGAAACGGTGCTGGAGGTATGTCGCCGCAGCGCATCGTTGTCTGAAGCCGGACGTGAGCTGTTTGCCGTTTCACGGCTCAAAAAAGCCAATCCTAACGACGCCGACCGACTGCGCAAATATCTGGCTCGCTTTAGTCTGAGCTGGGAAAGCATCCGGTCATAATTCATTTGAATATTACTTCCTTACGCGATAAACAATAACTATAGCCGGGCTCGATCCCGGCTTTTTATAACAAACACATACAACATTCATCGCAAGGAAATCATTATGTTATCCGCTATTACGCGGCTGTTCCCGTTATGGGCGCTGCTGCTCTCCGTACTCGCGTATTACACGCCCACCACGTTCACCGGTATTGGTCCATGGGTCACCACGCTGCTGATGTTGATCATGTTCGGTATGGGCGTGCATCTGAAAGCCGACGACTTCAAACGCGTGCTGTCTCGCCCAGCGCCCGTCGCGGCAGGAATATTTCTGCACTACCTGGTGATGCCGCTCGCGGCGTGGCTGCTGGCGATGGCCTTTAAGATGCCGCCCGACCTTTCCGCCGGGATGGTGCTGGTGGGCAGCGTGGCCAGCGGCACGGCGTCCAACGTCATGATCTATCTGGCGAAAGGCGACGTGGCGCTCTCCGTCACTATCTCGTCCGTCTCGACGCTGGTGGGCGTGATTGCCACGCCGCTGTTAACCCGCCTGTACGTGGATGCGCATATTCAGGTGGACGTGATGGGCATGCTGCTGAGCATTCTGCAAATCGTGGTGATCCCGATTGCGCTGGGGCTGGTCATTCACCATCTTTTCCCGCGCGTGGTGAAGGCCGTTGAGCCATACCTGCCCGCATTTTCGATGGTCTGTATTCTGGCCATCATCAGCGCCGTGGTGGCGGGCTCCGCCTCGCACATTGCTTCCGTAGGCTTTGTGGTGATCGTCGCGGTGGTGCTGCATAACACCATTGGCCTGCTGGGCGGCTACTGGGGCGGGAAACTGTTTGGCTTCGACGAATCGACCTGCCGCACGCTGGCAATCGAGGTAGGGATGCAGAACTCCGGCCTGGCGGCGGCGCTCGGTAAAATCTACTTCTCACCGCTGGCGGCCCTGCCGGGTGCGCTGTTCTCCGTCTGGCATAACCTCTCCGGCTCGCTGCTGGCGGGCTACTGGTCCGGCAAACCGATTGAGGAACAAACGAAAAAAGATGCGGTGAAGCAGGGTTAATTGACTCAGCTTGCTTTACACTGAAGCCTCTCTCTCAGGAGGCTTCAGCAATGGCGACACCACGTTTGACCCAGAAAGACATGACGGAAGCCGAGCAGCGCGAACTTAAAACGCTTCTCGACCGCGCCCGCATCGCGCATGGCCGTACGCTGAGCAACGCCGAAACCAATCAGGTGAAAAAAGAGTACATCGACAAACTGATGGCGCAGCGTGACGCCGAGGCGAAAAAAGCCCGCAAACTGAAAAAGCAGCAGGCTTACAAGCCGGATACTGAAACGACCTTTTCCTGGTCGGCCAATACCTCTACCCGTGGAAGGCGCTAGCTAGCGTCCTTTCTTTTTACGGCCAGGCTGGGTAAATCGCTTCCCGTTGCCCGGTTTGCCGCGTCCTTTCTCTTCCGCCTGCGGTGCCTTCACGACCGGACGCTTAATCGCCTGGGTTTTCGGTTTTGCTTTGGCCTTCGGCTTCGCTTCGGACGAGGAGTTCTCGATAAGCTTGAACAGCTCGATCAGTTCGTCGTCCGTTAAGTCGCGCCATTCGCCCAGCGGAATGCCGGACAGGCTGACGTTCATGATGCGCGTGCGCTCCAGCTTCGTCACTTCATAACCGAAGTATTCGCACATGCGGCGGATCTGGCGGTTTAAGCCCTGCACAAGGGTAATACGGAACGCAAACGGCGCTTCTTTCTTCACCTTACACTTTTTCGTAACGGTACCGAGGATCGGCACACCGGCGCCCATACCGCGAATAAAGTCGTCCGTGACCGGCTTATTAACCGTCACAATGTACTCTTTCTCGTGATCGTTACCGGCACGCAGGATCTTATTGACCAGATCGCCGTGGTTAGTGAGGAAAATCAGCCCCTGAGAGTCTTTATCCAGACGGCCAATCGGGAAGATACGGCTGCTGTGGTTCACGAAATCAACGATGTTGTCCCGCTCACCGTCTTCCGTGGTGCTGACAATCCCAACCGGTTTGTTCAACGCGATAAACACCAGGTCTTCGGCATCACGCGGTTCGATGAGCTGACCATTCACTTTAACCACGTCGCCAGGCATCACCTGGTCACCAATCGTGGCGCGTTTGCCGTTGAGGAACACATTACCTTGTTCAATGTAACGGTCCGCCTCGCGACGTGAGCAGATCCCGCTCTCGCTAATGTATTTGTTTAATCGGGTTGATTGAGTTGGCAGCATAGTTTCTCCTGTGAAGGGCGAAATATACCTTACCTTGTGGCTGACAAAAAAGTGTTAGTAACCGTTGATCAAAAAATCGAGTGCATCCCGCAATGAAGTACGGTTTTGCGTAAGATCGGCGACACGCTCGCCTAACTCTTTTGGCGATATGCCTGCCATCATGTGCATCATTACCACACAGGGTTTACCCGCTATCTCAACGACAGGGCACACTTTCGCAGGTGGCTGAATGCCACCCAGATGGCTAAGTTCAACTGCGGGGGCGACCAGAACATGCTTCATCACATTGGCCACGGGATGCTGCATATTGATTAGCCAAGGATAGGCAGTTTTCCCCTTACCTTCATTCTCATAAGCAAAATATTGCTCCATCAGAACGACCTCTGAAAGTCACTAAAGGAGCCGTTTTCCTCAACCCACTGGTTAATGGCCTCGATAGACGCTTTATTTTCTGCTAACCACTCTGCGCGCTGATGCGCACGAAACTGCTCCTGCAGTGCAGCCGTGAGTACAGCGGAGAGATTAAGCTTAAGCCGTCGCGCCTCTTCAAGAATTTCAGGTGCTAACGACACGTTGACTGATTTTTTAATGCCACGAGTAGTGCGCATGAGAACCCCCATCGGAATGCGCATGAATTGGCGAAGTGTAGCGTAATAAACGAGCATTTTCTATTCCCTAAAAAACGTAAGGTCTGAAGGGTAAATGGCGTTTGATAAGGTGTCACGCCTCGCAACAAGGTTTTGCGAGGCGCTTTCAGAGATTAATACTCATCCCGCTGGTCATCTTCATCCGGCTGTTCCATCACGCTGTAGGCCACCGCACAGAACAACGAGTTGAGGCGCTTCATATCCCCCAGCAGTCCCAGGTGGAGTGAGCTGGTCTCGATACTCTGCACGTTCTGCTGATGCAGGCGCTCAACGTGGGCGTGCGAGTAGCGGCGGTTTAGAATGCGGAAGCGATGCTTGTTGCGGCGCAGGCGGCGCGCGCTCGGCACGTCGCTGGAGAAGAAGACCAGCATCGCTAGCTTGAGGTTGCTGACCAGCTGCTCGTGCAGCGCTTCAAGCTCCTTCAGGCCTTCAACGGAGAACGCCCGGCGTGCGGCCAGCGACTTATCGGCAATCTCGCTGCCCATGCGCTCAACAATATCGGAGGCCTGCTCAAGGTTGAGCGACATCTCAATGATTTCCGCCCAGCGGCGGGACTCCTCCTCCGCCAGCTCGTCCTGCGGCATGCGGGCCAGGTAAAGCTTAATGGCGGTATAGAGCACGTTGATATCGTCCGCCAGTCTGCGCAGCTCTTTCTCCTCTCGCGGCTCGCCGTGCATCACCTTTTGCAGCCCTTCGAGCATGGTTTCCATGGCGTCGCCCATGCGCAGCGTCTCGCGCGCGGCATTCGCCAGCGCCAGCGCCGGGGTGTCCAGCGCGGAGGTATCCAGATGCTTCGGCTTCAGGCGGGCGTCCAGCTCCGGTTCGTCCTGAATGAGTCGCTCGCAGAAGCGAGCCATCGACCCGGCAAAAGGGACCATCGCCAGGCAGCGCACCAGGTTATAGAACACGTGGAAGTAGATCACCAGCTCCGCCTTCGGCAGCGGGAGGTTATCCATCAGGTTCGCCAGCGGATGAATAAAGGGCAAAATAATCAGGCTGCCCACCAGCTTAAACAGCAGGCTACCGAGCGCCACGCGGCGGGCGGCGGCGTTGGCGGCGCTGTTATTGAGCATCGCCAGCAGGCCAGAGCCGAGGTTGGCACCGATCACCAGGCACAGCGCGACCGGGAAGGAGATCGCCCCGGCGGCGGTGAGCGTGGCCGTCAGCAGCACGGCGGCCAGGCTGGAGTAGCTGACGATGGCAAACACCGCGCCAATCAGCGCGTCCAGCATGATGTCCCCGGTCAGGGAGGCGAAGATGACCTGCACGCCGTTGGCCTCGGTAATCGGGGTGACCGCCTGCACAATCAGCTCCAGCGCCAGCAGGATCAACCCCAGGCCAATCCCCACGCGTCCAAGCTGGCCCGCCCGCGTCTGTTTGCGGCCGAGGAAGAAGATGACGCCGACAAAAATCAGCAGCGGCGACAGCCATGAGAGATCAAACGTCAGGATACGCGCCATCAGCGCGGTACCCACATCAGCCCCCAGCACAATGACCAGCGCCGGGGCCAGCGCCACCAGATCCTGCGCCACAAAAGAGGTGACAAGCAGGGTTGTGGCGTTGCTGCTCTGAACGAGTGCCGTTACGCCAATGCCTGCGCAGAAGGCGAGCGGCTTCTTCTCAACGCTGCTGCTGAGAACGGTACGTAAACGGGCGCCAAATACGCGCATCACGCCGGTACGGACGATATGGGTGCCCCATACGAGCAGTGCGACTGCAGAGAGCAGATGTAACAGGGTCAGCACGGATGGTTTTCCTCCTTATCTTTATCGGTTTTCCTGAGGTTCCCTGCGCGTTGCCATGTCGGATGACGGCGACGCCTTATCTGACCTACGCACAGGCCCGGTAAGCGCACCGCCACCGGGTGCCAGGGATAGAACCTTATTTCAGTATAAGGGGTTAAGCGTAAGAAAGAGACAAGGCACCCTTGAGGTGCCCTGTTTGTTGTAAGGAAAAGTGACGTTAGTCTGCGTCGTAGCCTAAATTCGGTGCCAGCCAGCGCTCTACTTCTGACACGCTCATGCCTTTGCGCAGGGCGTAATCTTCAATCTGATCGCGCTGAAGCTGTGCCACGGCAAAGTACTTGCTGTCCGGGTGGCTGAAGTACCAGCCGGAGACGGATGCGCCCGGCCACATGGCGTACGACTCGGTGAGCTTCATCCCGGTATGGGCTTCGACGTCCAGCAGTTGCCAGATCGTGCCCTTTTCGGTGTGTTCCGGACAGGCCGGGTAGCCCGGCGCCGGACGAATCCCCTGGTAGTTTTCGCGGATCAGCTCCTCGTTGCTGAGGTTTTCGTTCGCCGCGTAGCCCCAGTGCACCTTACGCACGCGCTCGTGCAGGTACTCGGCGAAGGCTTCCGCCAGGCGGTCGGCGATCGCTTTCACCATGATTTTATTGTAATCATCGTGCTGCGCTTCGAACGCGTCCGCCAGCGCATCTTCTTCCAGACCGCCGGTTACCGCAAAGGCGCCAATATAGTCGGCTTTACCGCTCAGCTTCGGCGCGACAAAATCGGCCAGGCAGTAGTTGGCAAAGCCCACTTTCTCGGTTTGCTGGCGCAGATGGCGGCTGACTGCCAGCACGTGAGTGCGGGTTTCATCGCGGTAAATTTCGATGTCGTCACCCACGCGGTTGGCCGGGAACAGCCCCACCACGCCGCGTGGGTTGAGGGTTTTCTCCGCGCTCAGCCTGTCGAGCATGTCGTTGGCATCGTTAAACAGGCGTTTCGCCTCATCGCCCACCACCTCATCTTCCAGAATGCGCGGATATTTGCCCGCGAGCGACCAGGTCATAAAGAATGGCGTCCAGTCGATGTAGTTGCGCAGCGTTTCGATGCTGGCACTGACCTCCTGAACGCCCAGGCGATGCGCGACCGGCGGCGTATAGCTCGACCAGTCAAACGCCAGATCGTTATCGCGCGCCGCCTGGAGTGAAACTGGCGGGGTGCGCGGTTTCTTGCGCCCGTGCTGGATGCGAACGGTTTCGTACTCTTTGCGGGTGCGCTCAACAAACTCGTCGCGCTGGGTGTCAGAGAGCAGCGCGGAGACCACGCCCACCGTGCGCGAGGCGTTCTGCACGTAGACCGTCGGCCCGCTGTAGTTCTGCTCGATTTTCACCGCCGTGTGCGCCTTGGAGGTGGTCGCGCCGCCAATCAGCAGCGGAATGGTGAAGCCCTGACGCTCCATCTCCTTCGCCACGTTAACCATCTCGTCCAGCGACGGGGTGATCAGCCCGGAGAGGCCAATCAGGTCGGCATTCACTTCGCGCGCGGTCTTGAGGATTTTATCCGCCGGGACCATCACGCCAAGGTCGATAATCTCGTAGTTATTGCACTGCAGCACCACGCCGACGATGTTCTTGCCGATGTCGTGCACGTCGCCCTTCACGGTGGCGATGACCATTTTGCCGTTGCTGGAGCCTTTCTCTTTGCTGGCTTCGATAAACGGCTCCAGGTACGCCACGGCCTGCTTCATCACGCGCGCGGATTTCACCACCTGCGGCAGGAACATTTTGCCCTCGCCGAACAGATCGCCCACCACGTTCATGCCGTCCATCAGCGGCCCTTCGATCACTTCAATCGGGCGGGCTGACTGCTGACGCGCCTCTTCGGTGTCCTGCTCGATAAACTCGGTGATGCCTTTTACCAGCGAATATTCCAGACGTTTTTTCACGTCCCAGGCGCGCCACTCGGCCTGCTGAACGTTGGCTGCGTCATCCGACTTGCTGCCGCGGTATTTTTCTGCCAGGTCAAGCAGCCGCTCCGTGGCGTCGTCGCGGCGGTTGAGGATCACGTCTTCCACCGCGTCGCGCAGCTCGGCGGGCAGGTCGTCGTAAATCGCCAGCTGGCCGGCGTTAACGATCCCCATGTCCATCCCGTTGCGGATGGCGTAGTAGAGGAACACGGCGTGGATCGCTTCGCGCACCGGGTCGTTGCCGCGGAACGAGAACGAGACGTTCGATACGCCGCCGGAGATGAGGGCATGCGGCAGCTCGCGCTTGATGTCCTCGCACGCGCCGATAAAGTCCTGGGCGTAGTTGTTGTGCTCTTCGATGCCGGTCGCCACGGCGAAGATGTTCGGGTCAAAGATGATGTCTTCCGGCGGGAAGCCTACCTCTTCGGTCAGTATTTTGTACGCGCGGCGGCAAATCTCAATTTTACGCGCGCGGGTGTCGGCCTGGCCCACTTCATCAAAAGCCATCACCACCACCGCAGCACCGTAGCGGCGGACCTGCTTCGCGTGGTGAATGAAGACATCCACGCCCTCTTTCATCGAGATAGAGTTGACGATGCCTTTACCCTGAATGCACTTCAGCCCCTTCTCGATCACCTCCCATTTGGAGGAGTCGATCATGATCGGCACGCGGGCGATGTCCGGCTCACCGGCAATCAGGTTGAGGAAACGCACCATCGCCGCTTCGGCGTCGAGCATACCCTCATCCATGTTAATATCGATAATCTGCGCGCCGCTTTCCACCTGCTGGCGGGCAACGTCCAGCGCTTCGCTGTACTTCTCTTCTTTGATCAGACGCTTGAACTTCGCGGAGCCGGTGACGTTTGTACGCTCACCCACGTTCACAAACAGGCTGTCTTCGCCGATGGTTAACGGCTCAAGGCCGGAGAGGCGACAGGCAACCGGCAGCTCGGGCAGCTTGCGCGGCGGCAGTCCGGCCACGGCATTGCTCATGGCGGCGATGTGCTCCGGCGTGGTGCCGCAGCAGCCGCCGACGATGTTCAGAAATCCAGACTCGGCCCACTCGCGGATTTGTGCCGCCATGGTGTCGGCATCCAGATCGTATTCACCGAAGGCGTTCGGCAGACCGGCGTTCGGGTGCGCGGTAACGTAGCATTCCGCAATGCGCGACAGCTCCTGCACGTACTGGCGCAGCTCGTCCGGGCCCAGCGCGCAGTTCAGGCCGAAGGAGAGCGCATCGGCGTGGCGCAGGGAGTTATAAAACGCTTCGGTGGTCTGGCCGGACAGGGTACGGCCGGAGGCATCGGTGATGGTGCCGGAAATCATGATCGGCAGGTCAACGCCCAGCGCCTCGAACTCCTCTTTCACCGCGTAAATCGCGGCCTTGGCGTTGAGGGTGTCGAATACCGTTTCAATCAGGATCAGATCGGAACCGCCTTCCACCAGCGCTCTGGTCGATTCACGGTAGGCAACAACCAGCTGGTCAAAGGTGATATTACGAAACGCCGGGTCGTTGACGTCCGGTGAAATCGACGCGGTGCGGTTGGTTGGGCCAAGCACCCCGGCAACGTAGCGCGGCTTGTCCGGCGTGCGGGCCGTCCACTCGTCGGCGCAGGCGCGCGCAAGCTTTGCGGCTTCATAGTTGATCTCCGCCGACAGGGATTCCATCTGGTAATCCGCCATGGCGATGGTTGTCGAGTTAAAGGTGTTGGTTTCAACGATATCCGCACCCGCTTCGAAGTAGGCGTTGTGGATATCCTTGATCACGGACGGCTTGCTGAGCACCAGCAGGTCGTTGTTCCCTTTCAGGTCGCAGGGCCAGTCGGCGAAGCGTTCGCCGCGGAAATCGTCTTCGCTCAGACGATAGCCCTGGATCATGGTGCCCATCCCGCCGTCCAGCACCAGAATTCGTTCATTTAACTGCGCACGCAGTTGCTCTACTTTGCTGCTCACACTTGCTCCCGACAACGCTCAACAAGGCCAAAAGGCTGCGTTCCATACTGGCACAATCTCGCAGGGTGGAAAAGTCGCTCAGCGGTAACATGAGACATGTTCACTATCACTCCTCCGATCAGTCAGGATAACGGTTGCAAATTCACCAAATAAAACGAAAATGATTTCCACGATACAGAAAAAGGAGATCGTCATGGTCGCGACCGTTCCCGCTAAACGCGGCAGAAAACCTGCTGCCACCACCGCTGCCGCACAACAGGGTGGACAGGTTCAATCGCTCACGCGCGGTCTGAAGCTGCTGGAGTGGATAGCCGAGTCGCACAGCAGCGTGGCCCTGACGGAGCTGGCCCAGCAGGCTGGCCTGCCGAACTCCACGACGCACCGCCTGCTGACCACCATGCAGCAGCTGGGCTTTGTCCGCCAGGTAGGCGAGCTGGGGCACTGGGCGGTGGGCGCGCATGCGTTTATCGTGGGCAGCAGCTTCCTGCAGAGCCGTAACCTGCTGGCGATTGTGCACCCGATTCTGCGCAAATTGATGGAAGAGTCGGGCGAGACCGTGAATCTGGCCGTGCTCGACCAGAGCGACCATCAGGCGATTATCATCGACCAGGTGCAATGCACGCAGCTGATGCGCATGTCCGCGCCGATTGGCGGCAAGCTGCCGATGCATGCCTCAGGGGCGGGTAAAGCGTTCCTCTCGCAGCTGACCGAGGAGCAGGTGACGGGGCTGCTGCACCGTAAAGGACTGCATGCCTATACCCACGCCACGCTGGTTTCGCCGGTGCATCTGAAAGAAGACCTGGCCCTGACCCGCAAGCGCGGCTATTCGTTTGACGACGAGGAGCACGCCCTCGGCCTGCGCTGTATCGCAGCCTGCATTTTTGACGAGCACCGCGAGCCGTTTGCCGCCATCTCTATTTCCGGGCCGATTTCACGTATGACCGACGATCGGGTCACTGAGTTGGGTGCGCTGGTGATTAAGGCGGCGAAAGAGGTCACGCTGGCGTACGGTGGAATTCGTTAAGCATGCATTGCCGGGTGGCGGCTTCGCCTTACCCGGCCTACATGATGCCCTCTGAAAACCGGATGCAAAACCGCTGCTTGCGACGGTAAGCATACACATCTTCCACGTGCCCGTTTTTGATCCGCGTTTGCAGTCCCCGCCAGTAGCTGGCGCGGAACAGATCGGCATGCATCTCTTCGAATAGCGGCCCGATGCGCGGATCGGCGCAGAGCCAGTGGCGAAACTCTTCGGGAAACACATCGCCCGGCGAAACGCTGTACCACGGCTCGCTGGAAAGCTCATCTTCCGGGTAGCGGGCCGGTGGGATATCGCGGAAGTTCACCTCGGTCATGTAGCAAATCTCGTCGTAATCGTAGAACACTACCCGCCCGTGACGGGTGACGCCGAAGTTTTTGAATAGCATATCGCCCGGGAAGATATTGGCGGCGGCAAGCTGGCGAATCGCGTTGCCGTACTCTTCAATCGCATCTCTTAAAGCCTGACCGTCGGACTGCTCCAGCCAGATATTCAGCGGCACCATGCGTCGTTCAATGTAGAGATGGCTAATGACGATCTTGTCACCAAGATCGGTGATTTTGGCGGGCGCTTCCTGCAGTAAAAGTGCCATGAGCGCCGGATCGATCTGCTGCTTATCCAGCACAAAGTTTTCGAATTCCTGAGTATCCGCCATGCGCCCGACGCGGTCGTGCTCCTTAACCAGCTGGTAGCAGGCGCGGACGTGCGCGGCGGTCATCTCTTTCTGCGGCGCGAATCTGTCCTTAATCACCTTAAAGACCCGGTCGAAGCCCGGCAGGGTAAACACCAGCATCACCATGCCGCGAATGCCTGGCGCTTCGATGAACTGCTCATCGGCCGTGGTGACATAGCGCAGGTACTCCCGGTAGCTTTCCGTTTTAGCGTGCTTCTGGCAGCCAATGGCCATATACAGCTCGGCTGTGGTTTTACCCGGCAGGATCTCGCGCAGCCACTCCACCAGCGCGGCGGGCAGCGGAGCGTACACCATAAAATAGGAACGGGCGAAGCCAAACACGATGCTGGCCTCGGCGCTGGTAGTCAGGCAGGTATCAACAAACAGTTCCCCGTCGTCGGTACGATGAATGGGCAGCAGAAAGGGCACGATGGCCGTCGGCGTAACCAGTTTGCCCACCAGCCAGGCGGCTTTATTGCGGTAGAAAAGCTCGTTGGCCACCTGCAAATGGCTGTGGCTGAGCACCTCCGCGCCGAATGCTTCTTTGAGATGGGCGTGGATATACCCGATATCCCGGGCTTTATTCTCCCAGGGCAGACGCAGAGGCAAATCCGTCAGCACGCGATGCAGGAGCTTTTCCCATCCGTGCTCGGGAAAGAAATCTTTCGCCAGCGGACGCGGAATGGTACGAAAGCGCCGTTCAGGCTGGGAGCTGAAGATAAATAACCGCTCAGGAGATAATGAGCGGTGGTCAAATAACCGGCAATAGACGGAGTTGAAAAAGCTCTCCGCAATCTCGAAGCGCGGGTAGTCGGGTAACAGATGGGTGTAATGCTCTTTTACGCGCAGTAAAAATTCCGCGTCCGGACTTTTACCGTCGGTAATACAGCGCAGCTGCTCCACCACCAGACCCACGTGGTGGTCATAAAGATGGATACGCTGCTTCATGGCCTGCTGAACCGCATGCCAGTCTGCGTGTTCGAAGCGCTGCTGCGCGCCGGAGGTCACTTCAAGAAAACGACCATACTGGGCATCGAAGCCCTGCAAAATAGTTTGGGCAATCAGTAATTCCAGGCCACGCGACATATATTCCCCCTCACCACCAACCCTCTCCCCAGGGGGGAGAGGGGGAAAAGATTAGAACTGTGCTTCTTCCGTTGAACCCGTCAAGGCGGTGACGGAGGAGGTGCCGCCCTGAATAATCGTGGTCACATTATCAAAGTAGCCGGTGCCCACTTCCTGCTGGTGAGAGACGAAGGTATAACCGTCTTTGCCCGCCGCAAATTCCGGCTGCTGCACCTTCTCAACGTAGTGCTTCATGCCCTCTCCCTGCGCATAGGCGTGCGCCAGGTCGAACATGTTGAACCACATGCTGTGGATGCCTGCCAGCGTAATGAACTGGTATTTGTAGCCCATGTCGGACAGCTGCTGCTGGAAGCTAGCGATGGTTTTGTCATCCAGCTTTTTCTGCCAGTTGAAGGACGGCGAGCAGTTGTAGGCCAGCAGCTTGCCCGGGTACTTCGCATGAATGGCGTCGGCAAAGCGTTTTGCCAGCGCCAGATCCGGCGTAGAGGTTTCACACCAGACCAGGTCCGCGTACGGCGCGTACGCCAGACCGCGGCTGATCGCCTGCTCAATACCCGCATGGGTGCGATAGAACCCTTCGCTGGTGCGCTCGCCGGTGATGAACTCGCTGTCGTACGGATCGCAGTCAGAGGTGATCAGGTCAGCCGCGTCCGCATCGGTACGGGCAATGACCAGCGTTGGCACGCCGAGCACGTCAGCAGCCAGACGCGCGGCAACCAGCTTCTGCACCGCTTCCTGTGTAGGAACCAGCACCTTACCGCCCATATGTCCGCACTTCTTCACTGACGCCAGCTGGTCTTCGAAGTGAACGGCCGCTGCACCGGCTTCAATCATCGATTTCATCAGCTCAAAGGCGTTCAGCACGCCGCCGAAGCCCGCTTCCGCATCCGCGACGATCGGCAGGAAGTAGTCAATAAAGCGCGGATCGTTGGGTTCGATGCCCGCCGCCCACTGGATCTGATCCGCACGGCGGAAGGTGTTGTTGATCCGATCCACGACCGACGGCACGGAGTTAGCCGGATAGAGCGACTGATCCGGGTACATGCTGGAGGCCAGGTTGGCGTCCGCCGCGACCTGCCAGCCGGAGAGGTAGATAGCCTCAATACCGGCCTTCGCCTGCTGCAGTGCCTGACCGCCGGTCAGCGCACCGAGGCTGTTGATGTAGCCCTTTTTAGAGCCACCGTGCAGCAGCTTCCACATTTTCGCGGCGCCATTTTGCGCCAGCGTACATTCCGGATTGACCGAGCCGCGTAATTTCACCACGTCTTCCGCGCTGTACGGACGGCGGATGCCTTCCCAGCGAGGTTGTGTCCACTCTTTCTTTAATTCTTCGATTTGTTGGGTACGGGTTTTCATGTGCAGATGCTCCATATTGTTATGTGGTGAGTTACGCCAGGAAGCGGTAGCCCGGCAGGGTCAGGAAGTCGATTAAGTCATCTGATGTGGTGATTTGCTCCATCAGGCGCGCAGCGTCGTCAAAACGCCCGCTGCTGAAGCGGTGTTCGCCCAGCTCGTCCTGGATCACCCGCATCTCTTCGGCCAGCATCTGGCGGAACAGGGTCTTGGTCACCGGTTTGCCGTTGCTAAGCGTTTTTTGATGGTGGATCCACTGCCAGATAGAGGTACGTGAGATCTCCGCCGTCGCAGCATCTTCCATCAGACCGTAGATCGGCACGCAGCCGTTGCCGGAGATCCACGCTTCGATGTACTGCACCGCAACGCGGATATTGGCCCGCATGCCCTCTTCCGTCCGTTCGCCCGCGCACGGCGCCAGCAGCTGTTCTTCTGCGATTGGTGCATCGTCTTCACGGGTGACAAACAGCTGGTTTTTGTTGTTGCCGAGCACGCGGTTAAAGACCTCCATCGCCGTATCGGCCAAACCCGGATGGGCGATCCACGTCCCGTCGTGGCCGTTACGTGCTTCAAGCTCTTTGTCGGCTTTCACCTTGTTGAGCACCTGATTGTTGCGCTCTGCGTCTTTGCTCGGGATAAAAGCTGCCATGCCGCCCATCGCAAAGGCACCGCGCTTGTGGCAGGTTTTGATCAGCAGACGCGAATAGGCGCTCAGGAACGGTTTGTCCATGGTGACAACCTGACGATCGGGGAGCACGCGATCGGGATAATTTTTCAGGGTTTTGATGTAGCTGAAAATATAGTCCCAGCGTCCGCAGTTCAGACCCACAATGTGATCGCGCAGGGCGTGCAGGATTTCATGCATCTGGAACACGGCGGGCAGCGTTTCAATCAGCAGGGTGGCTTTGATGGTGCCGCGCGGCAGGTTGAAACGATCTTCCGCATAGCTGAAGACCTCGCTCCACCAGGCTGCTTCCTGCCAGGCCTGCGTTTTAGGAAGATAGAAATACGGGCCGCTGCCTTTCGCCAGCAGGGCTTTGTAGTTGTGGAAGAAATAGAGTGCAAAATCAAACAGGCTTCCTGGAATGGCTTCTCCACGCCAGGTGACATGTTTTTCGGGCAGGTGCAGGCCGCGCACGCGACAGATCAGCACCGCCGGGTTCGGTTTGAGCTGGTATATTTTGCCGGCTTCATTGGTATAGCTGATGGTGCCGTTTACGGCGTCGCGCAGGTTGATTTGCCCCTCGATGACCTTACGCCAGTCCGGCGCCAGCGAGTCTTCAAAATCGGCCATAAAGACTTTAACGTTGGCGTTCATGGCGTTGATCACCATTTTGCGTTCTACCGGACCGGTGATCTCAACGCGACGATCCTGTAAATCTTCAGGGATGCCGCGGATTTTCCACTCACCACGACGAATGGAAGCAGTTTCCGAAATAAAACCAGGCAACTTGCCGTTATCAATTTCCTGCTGCTGATGAATACGTGCCGCCAGCAGCTTATTGCGCTGCGGCGTAAAGCGGGTCACCAGTTCAGTCAGAAATTCTACCGCTTCTGCCGTTAATACTTGCTGTTCTTGCTCGCCATACGGCTGGGTAAAGGCCAGTTCATCGACCGTCGTTGCCTGTTGAGTCATTACTCTGCTCCTCATCAAAGATCCAAAATCACGCTCCCGACGCGAACGAAAGATCGTTGGGTAGTTTTCGCTCAGCAGAATTAAGACTATCTCTATTTTTTCTAAAATCAAAAACAATTTCCATTTTAATTATAAATTGCAATTAATTGATTGATTTTATTGAAATTAAATTTTTAAAGAATGATGAGTGACATTTCGGAAATAAAAAAGGCACCCGAAGGTGCCTGATTTGAATAGCTGAAACGCTTTAGGATCGTTTAGTGCAGACGATTACTCCAGCGTTGGATTCATGTGGCGCAGATCGTATGGTGTTATCTGGTAGACGTAATAGTTGAGCCAGTTAGTAAAAAGCAAATTCCCGTGGCTGCGCCAGGTCGCTCTCGGTTTGTTTTGCGGATCGTCTTTCGGGAAATAGTTGTAAGGGACATCCGGGTTAAGACCCGCTTCAACATCACGGAAATACTCTGACGCCAGGGTGTGCGGATCGTACTCAGGATGCCCGGTTACGAATGCAATGCGCTTATCTTTACTGGCAAACAGGTAAGCGTCCCCATCTTCCGTTTCGGCCAGGATCTCCAGATCGGTGTAATCACGAATCAGCTGGGCCGGGAAGTCAGCGTAGCGAGAATGCGGGGCCAGGAAAGAATCATCAAACCCGCGCGTCAGCAACGCATGGGGATGGAGAATATGGTGTTCGTATACGCCGGAGAGCTTTTCAGTGCGGGTTTGCTTGGGGATGCCATAGAGAATATTCAGTGCGGCTTGTACCGCCCAACAGACAAACAGCGTGGACGTGACGTGATCTTTTGCCCACTCCAGAACCTGTTTGATCTGCGGCCAGTAAGCGACATCGTTAAATTCCACCAGGCCCAGCGGCGCGCCGGTCACAATCAGACCGTCGAAGTTTTCACCCTGAATGTCATCAAAGTTGCAGTAGAAGTTGTTCAGATGCTCAGAAGGCGTATTGCGTGACTCACGGGCGTCGATTCGCAGCAGTTGAATATCGACCTGCAGCGGGGAGTTCGACAGCAGACGCAGGAACTGGTTTTCTGTTTCGATCTTTTTGGGCATCAGATTGAGAATAAGCACCTTCAGCGGGCGAATTTCCTGACCTGTCGCACGTGAAGTCGTCATCACAAAGACATTTTCTTCACGCAAGAAATTGACGGCTGGTAGCTCGTCCTGCACCCGAATCGGCATAGCTTTGTATCCTCACAGCATACGTATAAACGTTTAGACATCCAGACAGCTAACGATACCCAGAAATGGCTTGAATGTCGAGTCTGCAAGCAGAAGGTGAGAAAGTTTCAAGGAGAGGGAGAAAACAAAAGCAAAAAACCCCGCACCTTACGGTACGGGGTTCTTCTTATTTGATGCCTGGCAGTTCCCTACTCTCACATGGGGAGACCCCACACTACCATCGGCGCTACGGCGTTTCACTTCTGAGTTCGGCATGGGGTCAGGTGGGACCACCGCGCTAAAGCCGCCAGGCAAATTCTGTTTAATCTGTATCAGGCTGAAAATCTGTCTCTTCGCCAAAACATCTTCGGCGTTGTAAGGTTAAGCCTCACGGTTCATTAGTATCGGTTAGCTCAACGCATCGCTGCGCTTACACACCCGACCTATCAACGTCGTCGTCTTCAACGTTCCTTCAGGAGACTTAAAGTCTCAGGGAGAACTCATCTCGGGGCAAGTTTCGTGCTTAGATGCTTTC